>NZ_JADFFM010000001.1:1835213-2141082 GCF_015221995.1 Mucilaginibacter boryungensis | reverse complement strand
ATAAAATGGACTTACCGGGCGCCATGCCCGAGGAAGTTAAAGATCAAATAGTTGAACTGATAGGCTGTAAACGCGAAGAAATTTTGGCCGCATCGGGGAAAACTGGTATGGGTGTACATGATATACTGGAAGCCATTGTTGCCCGTGTCCCCGCCCCTGTCGGTGATCCGGATGCACCTTTACAGGCCTTGATATTTGATTCGGTATTTAATTCGTTCCGTGGCATTATTGCTTATTTTAAAGTAGTAAACGGCGAAATAAGAAAAGGTGACCGGGTGAAATTTTTTGCCACCGAAAAACAATATATAGCTGAAGAGGTGGGCACTCTAAAATTGAACCAGGTGCCTAAAGATGTGATAAAAACCGGCGATGTAGGCTATATCATATCAGGTATTAAAGAGGCCCGCGAAGTGAAAGTTGGGGATACCATTACCAATATTGCGCGCCCGTGTGCCGAAGGTATTCAGGGCTTTGAGGAAGTAAAGCCAATGGTATTTGCCGGGATCTATCCCGTGGATACTGAAGATTACGAAGAGCTGCGTGAAGCAATGGCTAAACTACAGCTTAATGATGCTTCGTTGGTTTTCGAGCCTGAGTCGTCTGCCGCATTGGGCTTCGGTTTCCGTTGCGGTTTCCTGGGGATGCTGCACATGGAGATCATCCAGGAGCGCCTTGAGCGCGAATTTGATATGACGGTAATTACCACCGTACCAAACGTATCGTACATTGCCTATACTACCCGTGGCGAAGACCTGTTGGTGAACAACCCTTCAGATTTGCCCGATCCAAGTAAACTGGAGTATGTTGAAGAGCCTTATATTAAAGCCAGTATCATCACAAAATCCGAGTTTGTAGGCCCTGTAATGTCGTTATGTATTCAGAAGCGTGGTATTATAACTAATCAATCGTACTTGACATCTGACCGCGTAGAACTGACCTTTGAAATGCCGATGGGCGAGATCGTGTTCGATTTTTACGATAAACTGAAAACTATATCTAAAGGCTATGCTTCGTTTGATTACCATCAGATAGGTTATCGTCAGTCCGATTTAGTGCGTTTGGATATCCGCCTGAACGGCGAGCCTGTAGATGCCCTGTCGTCGTTAATACACCGCAGCAACTCGTACGATTTTGGCAAAAAGATATGTGAAAAGCTGAAAGAACTTTTACCACGCCAGCAATTCGAAATTATTATTCAGGCTTCTATCGGCGCTAAGATCATCGCACGTGAAACAGTAAAAGCTTTGCGCAAGGATGTTACGGCTAAATGTTATGGTGGTGATATCTCGCGTAAGCGTAAACTATTGGAAAAACAGAAAAAAGGTAAAAAACGCATGCGCCAGGTAGGTAACGTAGAGATACCACAATCGGCGTTTATGGCGGTACTTAAATTAGATTAATTGAATCGAGAGTAAGAATCGGCATAGAATGTGTTTTGATTCTTGACTCTCATATCTTGACTCTCACAATGCAGCTACTCGACGGAAAATACGTATCAGAAAAACTTAAAGGTGAAATAGCCCAGCAAGCGGCTGAAGTTTTAGTGCGCACAGGGCGCAAGCCACATTTGGTAGCGGTTTTGGTTGGGCACGATGGCGGCAGCGAAACTTATGTAGCCAGTAAAATGCGCAATTGCGAGGCAGTCGGTTTTAAATCGAGCCTGGTACGTTATGAAGATACGGTAACCGAAGAAGAACTGCTGATAAAAGTGGCCGAACTAAATGCCGATGATGATATTGATGGTATTATTGTTCAACTCCCGCTGCCAAAACACATTGACCCTGAAAAAGTAACCGAACGTATTGACCACAGAAAAGATGTTGACGGCTTCCACCCTATTAACCTGGGCCGTATGCAGCGTAACCTGCCTTCGTTTATTCCCGCTACGCCTTATGGTATTACCCTAATGCTGAAAAAATACGGTATTGAAACGGCTGGTAAGCACTGTGTAGTAGTTGGCCGCAGTAATATTGTTGGTTCACCAATGAGCATATTAATGGCCCGTAATACACAACCCGGTAACTGCACGGTAACCATTTGCCACAGTCGCACCCCCGATATTAAAAAGTTTACACTTGATGCCGATATCCTGATTGTTGCTATTGGTAAAAAGAACTTTGTAACAGCCGATATGGTGAAGGATGGCGTAGTAGTTATTGACGTAGGCATGAACCGCGAAACATCAACCCTCACCAAATCGGGGTATAAGCTTTATGGGGACGTTGATTTTGAAGGCGTTTCGCAAAAAGCGTCATGGATAACCCCCGTTCCCGGTGGCGTAGGCCTAATGACCATTATCGGCTTGTTGAAGAATACCTTAGCATCGGCTAATAAAGAGGTTTATAGTTAACCATCTTCATATTGTCATTGCGAGCGATAGCGTGGCAATCTCATAGGTAGTTTACATACGACGAGATTGCCACGTCGCCCTGCACACGATCTTCGCGGCTCCTCGCAATGACGTTGGGTTTTATTGAAATAAACTTTTGAGCTTCTCCCTAAACGTATTAAAGCCTACAAATATCATCCCGTCTTCCACTTTAACAGCGTAGGTATTCACGTAATCGTTTTGACCCGGGCTACCTTTACCCGTTTCCAGGCTGTAGGAAAAACGATGATAAGCACATACAATTTTTCCCTCCGTACACCAGCCACGGGATAGATCTTCGCCGGCATGGGGGCATTTGTTAGCCAAAGCATAAATATGGCCACCGTACCCTACCAGGCAAACATTGTGGCCGCCTACTGAAACTCGTTTAATAAATGGCTTATCGGTATTGGTTACACCGGTATTATACCACTTCATCCAGGCTAAAAATCTATTTTAAGGTTCATGGACGATGGGTTTTTAATAATATCGTCCATATTGGTTTGTAAAGTAACGCGGCGCCTGTCGGCAGATAATACGGCTTTGGGATTATCTATCTTCTTTACCGGCTTCGCAAAATTCAGCACTACTTTATAAGGTGTTTCTATCAGCATGGCCTTAGCCATGGCAAAAGTTGATGCAGTCCGTTTCAGGAACGCGTTAAATTTCGACAGATCGATAATACGATAAAATTTATGCGCGGTAATTTCATAGACGTAATAATCTTCGCCCGATATCAATTGCTGCGGATCAAAAGCAGTATTTTTTTTGCTGTTTTTTGTAATGGCATTAACACCCCCGGCACTGCTTAGCTTAGAGATATGTTCCAGGTAATACTGCAGATCGGCTATGTTTTTAGCTTCATGGTTCAAGCTAACCTTCATCAGGTTTTTCTTCAAATTCATGTTCACGTTCAGCTGACTGGCCTTGGCCATGTTCACTTCGTCAACACTCATTTTACTTATAGTAGTATCAGGTAAGGCGGTGTAGAAGTTTAGGGTAGTATCCTTCACCATGCCAAATTCGGGTGTCGACCGTACGGAATCGGTCATCAGGTTCATTAATACCGAGACGGCTTTGCTCATATCAAAATCATACACCACACTGCATGATCCATCGGCCTTAAAATTGTAATGCTCCTCTATATCCACGCAGGATGAAAGACAAAACATCAGCAATAAAATAACAGGAAAGTAAAGTCTTTTCATATCCCGTAAAATTTAAGGTAATAATACTGATTATTAATTAAATGCCGAACTGCAAAAATAGTTTGTATTAGTTGATTATTCACCCAAATCTCACCTTTAACCTTTTGCCTTTAACCTTTCGCCTCAATAAAGTACCTTTGCGCCGATTATGGCACATATAATTCCCGAGGACGGGACACTGCTTCCGTTAATGGAAGAATTTTATACAATACAAGGCGAGGGATTTAACACCGGTAAAGCGGCTTATTTCATTCGCCTGGGTGGTTGTGATGTAGGCTGCCATTGGTGCGATGTGAAAGAAAGCTGGGATGCCGAATTACACGCTTTAACTTCAGCTGATACGATAGTTGAACACGCTGCGCTACACCCGGCCAAAGCAGTGGTAGTGACCGGTGGCGAACCATTGATATATAACCTTGATTATCTTACCGAAAAATTACAGCAAAACGGTATTAAAACCTTTATTGAAACTTCCGGGGCCTATCCCCTTTCAGGCTCGTGGGATTGGATTTGTCTCTCGCCTAAAAAATTTAAGGCGCCTGTAAAAGAAGTGGCCAAACAAGCGCACGAATTAAAGGTTATAGTATTTAATAAATCGGATTTTTTATGGGCCGAAGAGCATGCTGCTATGGTTGGGCCAGGTTGTAAATTATACCTGCAGCCCGAATGGTCAAAATCTAAAGAAATGATACCACAGATAGTTGATTACGTAATGAATAACCCAAAGTGGGAAATTTCACTGCAAACGCATAAATATTTGAATATTCCTTAAAAAGTGTAACTTAGAATTATATCCGTATAATCCTGAATGAGAATTTCAATTACCCTAATATTGCTATTCTTTTTACCGGTACTGACATTTGCCCAGCAACGACAACTTTCTACCACCGATAAAGAAGCCCTAAAGAGTTACGCTTTAGCAAGTCAGGCTATTGATGAGAATAACTATGACGAAGCCATTCAGCAGCTTTATAATGCGGTAAAACGCGATGATAAGTTTATTGAGGCCCATTCCCAATTGGCCGATGTACTGCGTTTAAAACGGATGTACAAAGACGCGTTATCCCAGTACAGGGCGGTTATTGCACTTAATCCGGAATATAATCGGGCCATTTATTTAAAACTTGGTGAGGCTGAAATAAACAACGCCGAATATATACCGGCCAAAGCCGACCTGGAAAAATATATTACCTACCCCTACGTTACTGAACAGAACCGTTTTTATGCCCGCAAACTAATAGCTGATTGCGAGTTTAGTTTGAATGCATTACAACATCCGGTGCCCTTTAAACCCATCAATCTTGGGCCAGAAATAAATACTGCGGACGATGAATATCTGCCCGTAGCTACTGCCGATGAAAGTACATTGATATTTACCCGTAAAATAAACAATAACGAGGACTTTTATAAAAGCACAAAGGCAGATAATAAATGGCAAACAGCTACTTACCTGAGTAACCTGATCAACACGCCTAATTTTAACGAGGGCGCGCAATCTATTTCGCAGGATGGTAAATACCTGTTTTTTACAGGTTGCAACCGTCCCGATGGTTTAGGGCGCTGCGATATTTATATTTCGTTAAAAAAAGGGAACGATTGGGCCAAGCCCAGGGACTTACCACCACCCATTAACAGCCCCGGATGGGAATCGCAACCATCAATAAGTGCCGATGGGCGTACGCTTTACTTTGTGAGCAACCGTAAAGGCGGGTATGGTGGTTATGATATCTGGAAATCTATTTTAACCCCCAATGGCTGGGGCGAGCCTATTAATTTAGGACCCAACATAAATACTACGTTTGATGAGCAATCGCCATTTATTCACCCGGATGATAGTACACTCTACTTTTGTTCAAATGGTTGGCCGGGAATGGGGAATAAGGATTTATTTGTGAGCCGGTTAAGTAAAAAAGGCGAATGGCAGAGACCTGAAAATTTGGGGTATCCAATTAATTCAAGCGGCGATGAGAACGGCCTGACCATAACGGCTAATGGTAACTATGCCTTTTTTGCTTCGAACAACCTGAATGGCTTTGGTGGCTTTGATATTTATACATTCGAGTTGCCGGTTGCGGTGCGGCCGCACATGGTAACCTACGCCAAGGGCACGGTACATGATGGTACCACCAAGCAACCACTGGAAGCGGCTGTAGAGATCATCGACCTGGAAAATGGTTTGGCGGTTTACCAGGATTATAGTTCGGCCACAACGGGTGAGTTTTTAGCAACGCTTACCACGGGGAAGAATTATGGCCTGACCGTAACTAAAAATGGCTATTTATTTTATTCTGAAAACTTCTCGCTGGTTGGGCACAAGGTGAATAATCCATTTAATGTAAAGATAGCGCTGGAACCCATAGCCATTGGCAGTAAGGTTATTCTGAAAAATATATTCTTTGATACCAACCGTTTCGATCTGAAACCGGAGTCGATGTCGGAATTGAAAAAGATCATCGACTTTTTAGCACTTAACCCTAATGTGAAGATTGAAATATCCGGTCACACGGACAACGTGGGTAATGATCAAGCGAACCAAATACTTTCCGAGAACCGGGCAAAATCGGTCTACAAATTCCTGGTTGACCATAGCGTAAACACCAACCGCATGATTTTTAAAGGCTACGGCAAAACCCAGCCAATAGCGCCAAATACCAGTGATGAAAACCGGGCTATGAACAGGAGGACGGAGATTCAGATTATTGGGAAGTAAATCACTGAACTGATGCTGTAGCAAGTATTTGCCAATTAGCTTTTACTTTATTGTATAAATCCACATTAACCGAACTGCTTATTAATAAAGTACCATCAGGTGTGCGATATGCATTTTCAAGTTCGGGTGCAAGAATATTATTTAATATTTTACTTAAATCATAGCTGATAGTAATTTTTGTTGCTCCCGTAGATGTAGTTGTAAAATTACTTACCGCAAGTTTTATTTCAAATTCATCAGAGTTAGCTATGACCATTGGCACTTTATTACCTTTAAAATCAGTGTAGGTGGCGGTGAGATTAAATGCAAGATCTGATTTGGCTGATTTTTTTAAATGTAATGCCACTTTGGTATTGGTATACTGCCCTGCGGTGAGTGACACATTTCCAGCTAATCCATCACCTGATAGAATATTGATGTTTTTTTGAATGGGTATTTTAGTGCTTACAACTGTTGAACCTGTACCCTCAAACGATAACTCCTCGGCGTAAATCGTTCCTGTAAGCCATGCAACAGAGCCGGTGGCTTGTGTTTTAAGGTTATTAGAACCTGTAATTAACGCACCTGAGTTTACAGCTTTTGCGTAATAAGTGATATTAGTGATTTGATTTGTTGTTGTATCAGTATTCGTATTATTGTCCTTTTTACAGGCACAGATAAATAACGAGGCAAAAAATAGTGATTTAATGTAAGTTGTTTTCATTGTGATATTTAAGTTGACTAAAAATAACACTTAAATATTAAAATACAACATACTATTAAAGCAAAAATGCCTTAACTTAAGGCGCTTTTGCTAATTCCCTAATTCCGACATAAACTTTATACGCATCAGTTGCACTTCTTCGCGGGTGTAATCGTCACCGCCCAGTTCAACAAGGGCATGGTCAATAGAATCTACTTCAGCGGTGCGGAAATAATCAAATACTTCTTCCTGCTTATCCTCGTCTATCACCTCGTCAATATAGTAGTTCAGGTTAAGCTTGGTGCCCGAGTTTACAATGGTTTCTACCTCGCGCAGCACATCTTCATAAGTAATGCCTTTAGAAGCGGCTATATCCTCCAAATTCAGGTGCCTGTCTATGTTTTGGATAATGTAAACCTTCAGCGCCGATTTATTAGCCGCGCTTTTGATCACCATATCTACCGGGCGGTCTATTTCGTTATCCTCAACGTACTTCTTGATCAGTTCGGTAAACGGTGCGCCAAACTTAAGTGCTTTCCCTGCCCCTACGCCGGATATTTGTTTCAACTCTTCGGTAGTGATAGGGTAATGCGTGCACATTTCCTCTAACGATGGATCCTGGAATATCACAAAAGGTGGTAAGCCTTTTTGTTTAGCTATCTTCTTACGCAGGTCCTTCAGCATTTGCAATAGCTCGGTATCTAGTGCACCGCCACCGCTCTTAGGGTTCTCATCGTCCGAATCATCGTCCGTAGCGCCAATCGGCCTGTTCATCACAAAACGGATGCTATGCGGGTTTTCAAGGAAGTCGTGACCCTTTTGGGTCAATTTTAACAGGCCGTAGTAATCAATATCCTTTGATAAATAATTATCCAGCAAAGCCTGCCGCATTAACGATTTCCAAAGCAGTTCGCCATCGTCCTTGCCCGAACCAAAGGTTGGTAGTAAATGATGTTCGTAATGATGCACCTGGGGGTTATCTGCGCCCATTAATACACTCACTACATGATGATCGTCAAACTTCTCGCCAAGGTCGCGTATCAGGCTTAATGCGCGGTGTAAATGCTCCTCGCCATCAAACTGCTGTTTATGCGCGCAGCAATTGTCGCACATGTTATTACAACCCGCCTCGTTAAAGTTTTCGCCAAAATAATGCAGTATCTGCTTGCGGCGGCAAACCGATGATTCTGCGTAATCAATAACCTCTTTCAGTATCTGTGTACCGATCTCTCTTTCAGAAACCGGTTTATCTTTCATAAACTTTTGCAGTTTATCAATATCTTTTTCCGAATAAAAGGCTACGCATATCCCCTCGCCGCCGTCACGGCCGCTGCGGCCGGTTTCCTGGTAATAACCTTCCATGCTTTTAGGCATATCATGGTGTATCACATAACGCACATCGGGTTTATCAATACCCATGCCGAAAGCTATAGTAGCTACAATCACCTCAATATCTTCCATCAGGAATTTATCCTGTGTATCGGCGCGTACCTTAGCATCCAGGCCGGCATGGTATGGCATGGCGTTAACCCCATTAAGCGTTAATGCCTGTGCAACTTCCTCAACCTTTTTGCGGCTAAGGCAATAAATAATGCCCGATTTACCCGTGTGCTGCTTAACAAATTTTACAATCTCTTTTAACACGTTCTGCTTAGGGCGAACCTCGTAAAATAAGTTAGAACGGTTGAACGATGATTTGAACACCGTAGCGTTATTCATTTGCAGGTTCTTTTGGATATCCTGCTGTACTTTTGGGGTAGCTGTAGCGGTTAAGGCTATAATTGGGATGTTCTCGCCAATATTGCTGATCACCTGGCGTATCTTACGATATTCGGGCCGGAAATCGTGCCCCCATTCTGATATACAGTGCGCCTCATCAACTGCCACAAACGACACTTGGTTCAGGCGTAAAAAATCAATATTGTCCTGCTTGGTTAATGATTCAGGGGCTACATATAACAACTTGGTTTTGCCACCAAGTACATCCTCTTTTACCCGGGCTATTTCTGATTTAGTTAACGAAGAATTTAAAAAGTGAGCTATACTATCCGACCCGCCGAACGCCCTGAGCTGATCGACCTGGTTTTTCATTAAGGCAATTAGTGGAGAAATTACTATAGCTGTACCTTCGCTCATTAAAGCCGGCAACTGATAGCACATAGATTTGCCGCCACCTGTAGGCATGATCACGAAGGTATCGTTGCCTGACAAGATATTGGTTATAATCGCTTCCTGCTCCCCTTTAAAATTATCGAACCCGAAAAAATTTTGAAGATTATCAAAAAGAGATTTTTTTGTCTCTATCATTTATATACGTTTACGTCTGTTTTTAAAAGTTCAAAATAACAAAATTTTCTGTATAAACCATGCATAGGTTTCATTTTTTTAAATAAATATGATAATCCATACAAACAATTCATTTTTTTATTCATTTTTATCCTCGTGATAAGACAGGTTATTTAACGCAGTTTTTATTTAAATTGTATAATTGACAGTCTTACTATGTATAAAAAATTGACACTATTATTGATAGTAAAAGCAAATGAATAAAAACTACTATGCCATTATAATGGCCGGAGGCATCGGGAGTCGTTTTTGGCCCATCAGCCGCACATCTCACCCTAAACAATTTATTGATATTTTAGGTACAGGAAAAACGCTTATACAGCAAACCTACGACCGCTTTTTAAAGATATGCCCGCAGGAGAATATTTACATTGTAACCAACGAAATATATAGCGGCCTTGTTAAAGAACAACTTCAGGGTATTGGTGACCACCAGATACTTACCGAGCCGGTAATGCGCAATACCGCGCCTTGCGTGGCTTATGGCTGTTTTAAAATAGAAAGCATTAATCCGGATGCCGCGATAGTAGTGGCCCCTTCAGATCACCTGATATTGGACGAAGCCGCTTTTGTAGCCACAATCGAAAAATCATTACAGGCTGCTACAGCTAATGATTGCCTGATCACGCTGGGCATAAAACCATCGCGGCCTGATACAGGCTACGGTTATATCCAGTATACCGATAAAACAATTAACAACGAATTTCATAAGGTAAAAACCTTCACCGAAAAGCCTTCACTGGAGATTGCCAAAACCTTTATCCAAAGCGGAGACTTTTTGTGGAACGCGGGCATATTTGTATGGTCAGCCAAGGCCATAGTGGCTGCATTTGGTAAGTACCTGCCAGATATGAACGACATTTTTGCCGATGCCCGTTCTGTATACAACACCGACGATGAAAAAGCACATATCCATACCGCTTATCAGCAATGCACCAATATCTCTATAGATTACGGTATAATGGAAAAAGCCGCGAACGTATACGTGCTGCCCTCTGAATTTGGCTGGAGTGACCTGGGTACCTGGGCATCTATTTACCAATTAGCCGAAAAGGACTACGTAGGGAACGCTGTGATCCCTTCAGAGAAGGTTATTATGTACGATTCATCAAACTGTATGGTAAACGTCCCTGAGGGCAAATTAGTGGTGCTACAGGGCCTGCACGATTTTATTGTGGTAGAATCCAACAATACGCTGCTGATCTGTCCGCGCGACCAGGAGCAAAACGTAAAACAAGTGGTAGCCGATGTAAAACAGAAGTTTGGGACGAAGTATATTTGAGTTTGGTGATTAGTTAATTGGATATTAGAGATAGTTTCAATCAATGACAATAAGAAAAAGCGATGGGTAAAACCCATCGCTTTTCTTTTACTAATCTCTGATTAACTAATCCCTACTCACCAGCGGTGCGCTGCCTAATCGCTTCATACAAAATCACCCCGGTCGATACTGATACATTCAGCGATTCTATTTCGCCGAACATGGGTATTTTGGCCAGATGGTCGGCTATGCGGATTAGTTCGTTGCGGATACCTTCATCTTCCGAACCCATTATAATGGCGGTCGGTACGGTATAATCGGGTTTGTAAATATAATCGTTGGTTTTTTCGGTGCAGCAAACCAGCTGTAAGCCCGATTCCTGCAGAAACTTGGCCGATTGCAAGAGATTTTCCTGGCGGCAAACCGGGATTTTATACAATGCCCCGGCCGATGTTTTTATCGCGTCAGGGTTTATCTGCGCCGAACCTTTTGAAGGGATTACCAATGCATGTACCCCTGCACATTCGGCAGTACGGGCAATAGCGCCCATATTACGTACATCGGTAATGCTATCCAATATCAAAATTAAAGGCACCTCCCCTTTTTCAAATATCTGCGGGATAATGTCTTCAATACGCTGATAGGTAATTGGCGATATAAAAGCAACCGCTCCCTGGTGATTTTTAGGGGTTAGGCGGTTCAGTTTTTCTACCGGTACTTGCTGGGCTACAATATGATGTTCTGTTAACAGGTTACGCAAATCGTGAAACAGGCCGCCGGTTAATCCCCGCTGTAAATACAGGGCTTCAATTTCTTTACCTGCATCAATCGCTTCCATAATGGCCCTGATACCAAATACCATTTGATTACTTTCGCGTTTTTCCCTGTTTTCCCTGTTATTGTTGAATGCCATGCTGTTAACTTAATGAGGGGTCAAAAATAGCCATATTAATTCAATTGAGGCTATTTAAAAATGCTGCCATTTTTTGCTATTCATTTTCCGCATCAATTGCAAAAAGTAGTTTTTAACATCTAAATAAATGTATTGATAATCAATTTGATATAAAGATTTCAACAGCTAATGTGTTAATAAAAAAGTGCCAATTTTTTGAAATTTAGGGCATTACAAAAAGATACAACATTTTTGCCGTTTAGCAGATTTTTAGTATATTTTTGTTGTCCTTATGATTTCCGATAACGATCCGCAAAACAGAACAAATTTTAAAAGCAACGACCGTCGTGGCTTTAACCGTACCAATGCCCCAAGCAGTGGTTTAGGTAAGTTACCACCACAAGCGTTAGACCTTGAACAAGCCGTTTTAGGCGCGCTGATGTTGGAGAAAGACGCACTCTCATCGGTAATAGATATTTTAAAACCCGAGGTGTTTTACGAAGAACGCCATCAGAAAATATTTGAATCTATAAGGGTATTGTTCGAGCGTACTTCTCCTGTGGATATCCTGACCGTTACTGCCCAGTTGCGCCAACAGGGTGAACTGGAAATTATAGGCGGCGCTTACTACATTACCGAATTGACCAACCGTGTAGCTTCAGCAGCCAATATTGAATATCACTCGCGCATTATCATCCAAAAATATATCCAGCGCGAACTGATCCGCATCTCTACAGATACGATCAATAATGCTTACGATGACACTTCTGACGTATTAGACCTGTTAGATAAAGCCGAAAAGAACCTTTTTGAAATTGCACAAAATAACCTGCGCCGTGATTCCCGTAAAATGGATGACCTGGTGCACGAGGCTTTGAAAGATATTGAAGCCCTGAAAGATAAAAAGGACGGCCTAACCGGTATCCCATCCGGCTTTACTGACTTAGACAGGATGACCTCGGGCTGGCAAAAGTCCGACCTGGTAATCATTGCTGCCCGCCCGGCAATGGGTAAAACGGCGTTCGTGCTAAGCTGCGCCCGTAACGCCGCCGTTGATTTTGCCAAACCAGTTGTAGTGTTCTCGTTAGAGATGTCCTCGGTTCAGTTAGTTAACCGTTTGATATCGGGCGAGACCCAAATCGAACAGGAAAAGATACGTAAGGGCACTTTAGAAGAATGGGAATGGCAGCAAATACACAGTAAAGTTGGCCGCTTAGAACAAGCCCCGCTGATTATTGACGACACACCGGCTCTGAATATATTTGAATTTCGTGCCAAATGCCGCCGTTTAAAATCGCAGCATGATATCCAGCTGATCATCATTGACTACCTGCAATTAATGCATGGCAAGGCCGATGGCAAAGGCGGTAACCGCGAACAGGAAATTGGCAGTATCTCCCGTGCGTTAAAATCGGTAGCGAAGGAATTGAATGTGCCGGTGATAGCGTTATCGCAGTTAAGCCGTGCGGTAGAAAGCCGCCCGGGTGGTTCTAAAAAGCCAATGCTGTCGGATTTGCGTGAATCTGGGTCAATCGAGCAGGACGCGGATATGGTATTATTCCTGTACCGCCCGGAATACTACGGTCTGACTGTGGATGAGGATAACAACCCAACCCAGGGTGTCGGCGAGGTAATTATAGCCAAACACCGTAACGGTGAAACGGGTACGGTACGACTGAAATTTGTGGGTAAATACGTTAAATTCACCGACCTTGACCAGGGCATGGATTTTGGCGGAGGCGGTGGTATGGATAGTCCGTTCGGCGGCTTAACCCCTTCAACCAACTTTGACAGGCCAAGTAACGTGATCATCCGCCCTTCCCGCATGGATGATATGGATGATGAAGCACCGTTTTAGTAGGCTCCTTACCCCAAAGAGATTGAAAATTATTTAGGGGGCTAAAATATAAGCCCTAACACAACCCCGAGGATGATAATTACCGGGGTTTTTATTTTGGTAAAATAAAGCAAGGCGAAGGTGCCGGCCATTAAGCCATAAGCCAGCCAATCCCCTGAAAATGGTTTGGTTAACAGCACAAACGCTGTAGCCATAAAGCCCACAGCTACAGAATTAATACCACTCAGCGAGTTTTTTATCCGCGTTATCTTCTTAAGGTCTTCCCAAAAAGGAACGATAAAAAGTATCAGGATCAGACCTGGTAAATTAATCCCGATCACGGCAACTAAGCTACCAACTAATTGTCCACCAATACTATATCCTTTGTTACTTAAAGTAATTCCGCCCACAAATGAAGTAAATGAAAATGTTGGACCAGGCAGGGCTTGTTGTATTGCATAGCCCGAAAGAAACTCTGAATTACTGAGGTAATGTTTCACTTCCACAAACTCGGTATACATCAGCGGAACAAGCACCTGGCCCCCGCCAAATATCATAATGCCGTTGCGGTAAAAGTTTTCAAATAAACGTATGGGCAAACTAAAAGGCGATGTACGGTTAATTAAAGCCCCCATTGCTGCGAATAGTAACAGGATACCAATAAAATAGCTCACTTTGCGGCGGTTTACGTTGGCAAATAGCTTTACACGTAATTCATCTTCCTGCGGCTGCGTTTCCCAGGCGGATGAGATGATCCCCCCCATCATGATGAGTATGGGGAACGCGTAGGCGTTTTGCAGTATCAGCGTTGCTATTAACGACCCAATAGCCAGCATTACACTGGCCTGCGATTTAAGGCACCGCACAGCGAACGTATATGTAGCATAAGCTACAATGCCTACCGCCATGGGTTGTATATACTTTAACACTTCAGCTATTTTAGTATGCCCTGCAAAAGCCTTATAAAAAATAGCCGCCGCCGACATAATCGCCGCTGAGGGCAATATCCAGATTAAAAAAGTAATGATAGCCAGGCGTAAGCCCCCTACTTTCCAGGCAATACCTACTACAGTTTGGGTTGATGACGGGCCCGGCAACACCTGTGAGAGGGCGCTCAGCTCCATTAATTCGTCTTCGGTAATATAATGTCGTTTTTCTACAAAATCGCGCAGCAGCATGGCAATATGGGCCTGTGGCCCACCAAAAGATGTAAAAGTGTAAACCAACACATCTCGAAGAAATAATAATTGCCGTTTGTTCATGTAGTCCTGGCCATGGTCGATAGTCCATGGATAATATTCTAAAACTATGGTCTATGGTCTATCAACCATGGACTTTTAATAATCATCGTCATCATCTTCAAAACCATTTAACTGGTTATATACCCCTTGTAATTCAGCCAGCGCGTGGTTGTCGCGGGCCTCACGGGCGGTTTTCATGCCGGTTTCATAAGTCCTTAAAGCGTCATCTTTCCGGTTAAGGGCTTCATAAAGCTTGCCTAAATGGTAATAGGTACCAACGTATTTTGGGTGATCGTTCACCAGTCGCTCATAATAGCTTAACGCGTTATCTACCTGATTTAAACGCAGGTATTCGGTAGCCAGGGCGTACAATAAAAATTCATCATCGGGCTCGTTCTCCAAAAACTCCAGTAACTTTTGTAATCTATCTGCCTGCATTTTAAACGCGTTCTTTTTTTACTAAATTTGCAAAAACCTATTATACTATGAAGATATTAGTGTGCATAAGCAACGTGCCCGACACCACGACAAAAATAACCTTTACAGATAACAACACGCAATTTAATACAAACGGTGTTCAATTTATATTGAACCCTTATGATGAGATTGCCCTGGCCCGCGCCATCGAACTGACCGAAGGCAACGGAAGTGTTACTGTTATTAACGTTGGCGAGGCTAATACCGAACCAACCATCCGCAAGGCGCTGGCCATTGGCGCTACCGATGCGGTACGTATTAATGCCCTGCCGCATGATGCCTGGTTTGTTGCTAAACAAATTGCTGAATACGCCAAACAAGGCGGGTTTGACCTGATATTGACCGGACGTGAATCTATAGATTATAACGGCGCTAAGGTAGCTGGTATGGTTGGCGAATTACTGGATATCCCATCGGTATCGGTAATTAAAAAATTAGATGTTAGCGGTGACAGCGCTACTGTTGAACGTGAGATTGAGGGCGGGAAAGAAATATTAACCATTCCTTTTCCGTTTATAGCCGGCACGGCAGAAGGTGTTGCCGAACCAAAGATACCTAATATGCGTGGTATCATGTCGGCGCGTACCAAGCCTTTACAGGTAATTGAGCCTGTTGCCGTAACCAATAATGTAGAAGTGACCGCCTACGAAACCCCTGCCCCACGCGGCCAGGTAAAATTAGTTAAGGCCGATGAAACAGCCAGCCTGGTTGACTTGTTGCACACCGAAGCCAAAGTAATATAATTTGTCCCAAACCTATAAATAAACCAAAAGAGATGCCAGTTTTAGTATATACAGAAAATGCCGGGGGCAAATTCAAAAAATCGATATTCGAAGTAGTTTCGTATGCACGTGCCATTGCCGATGCGCAAAACACATCGTTAACAGCCATATCTATTGGTGATGTTAGCGCCGATGAATTAGCCACCCTTGGTAAATACGGCGCCGATAAAGTATTGAACGTAAGCAATGCCAAGCTAAAAAGCTTTATTAACCAGGCGTATGCCTCGGTTGTGGCTGAAGCAGCAAAAAGTGAAGACGCTGATATTGTAGTATTATCCAACTCGTTTTCAGGCCGCGGCTTAGCCCCGCGTATTGGCGTTAAGCTGGATGCCGGTGTTGCTGATGGCGCTGTTTCGTTACCTGAGTTATCGGGTGGTAAGTTCAGCATCAAGAAAACAGCTTTCTCCGGGAAGGCCTTTGCAACAGTTGAATTAACATCGGCCAAAAAAGTTATTGCGCTAACACCAAACTCGTATAAAGTTGTTGATAAAGGTACATCAGCTAAGGTTGAAGATTTTACGGTTGATGTAAAAGAGTCGGATTTTAAAGCGATGGTGAAAGAGATTGTGCAATCGACAGATAAAGTGTCGCTGCCAGATGCGGAGATCGTAGTATCGGGCGGGCGCGGCCTAAAAGGCCCTGAGAACTGGGGCATGGTTGAAGAACTGGCTAATTTATTAGGTGGTGCTACTGCCTGCTCAAAACCAGTTTCGGATGCGGGTTGGAGACCACATAGCGAACACGTTGGACAGACCGGTATAGCTGTGAGTCCAAATTTGTATATTGCCATAGGGATTTCGGGCGCTATACAGCATCTGGCAGGTATCAGCCGTTCTAAAGTTATTGTAGTAATAAACAAAGACCCTGAAGCACCATTTTTTAAGGTTGCCGATTACGGTATAGTTGGCGACGCGTTTGAAGTGGTGCCTAAATTAATTGAAGCAGTAAAAGCATATAAAGCGACAGCATAAAAAAGGATTAGCCGGGATATGGGTAATGATATGAAAAAAATAAAGCTGGATATTGTGGGGCTGTCATACAGTCAAACGCAATCCGGCGCTTATGCTTTGGTTTTGGGCGAAGTAAGTGGCCGCAGGCGGCTGCCAATTATTATCGGCAGTTTTGAGGCACAGGCCATTGCTATTGAAATAGAGAAAATGACGCCAAGTCGCCCGCTTACGCACGACCTTTTTAAAAGCTTTGCCCAGGCCTATAATATCCAGATACAGGAGATCATTATCTATAACTTGGTTGACGGTATTTTTTATGCCAAACTGATCTGTTCGGACGGTAAGAAAACGGTTGAAATTGATGCACGTACCTCGGATGCTATAGCTATGGCCGTGCGCTTTGACTGCCCTATCCATACTTACGAGTTTATCTTATCCACCGCCGGCATCGTAATTGAAGGCAACGATTTTGTGTACCTTGAAAACCTTAACGATCAGCAACTTGAAGAGAAAAACCCCTCAGCGCCAGCCAGCAATTATAAATCGGTAAGCGTGGACGAGCTTAAGACCATGCTGCAGGAAGCGCTTGCCGAGGAAGCTTATGAGAAGGCGGCTAAGATCCGCGACGAGTTGAATAAGCGTAAGGCCTCCTGATGCCAAAATTATGGTTTACATGGTTTACAAAAATCGACTATATTTTCGCATTAAATGATTGATTTTCAATATTTTATATGGTTTACATACCCAAAAAGTGTAAACCATAATTTTACAAAAAAGGGGCGATATTAAATATCGCCCCTTTTTGTTAATGCCTTTTTTCTTAAAAGGTGAGGCCTATATTAAAAGCCCCCGTAGTGTTTCTGGAAGTTGACGGGCCGTTGTTAATATTTACAACACCAGCTTCCGCGTTGTATTCAATAAAAAACCTGGTTTGTGCACCAATCGGGAATTTTACACCAATACCAACATCAAGCCCGCCATCGGTTGAATTGAAATAGCCTTTAATATCAGTGTTACTATCTTTAAGTTCGGCACTTGTTAAAAATCCTATGTATGGCCCAAAGTTCAAATACCAATTTTTAGTGCGGCCAAAGTGCCAGTTAGCTAACAGTGGAATGGTTACATAATTTAAATTGTAATGATATGTAGTAAAGGTGGTTGCAAAGGTATTGCCATTAATGGTATAAAAACCATCAACCCAGCCTTTTTGGTCGTAAAGTACTTTGCCTTTAAAGCTCCAGTGTTCTGAGAAATAATGTTCAACTGCCACACCTGCGTTGAAACCTGCTTTAAAAGCAGCGTTTGCCTCGCCCGACGTTACAGTTGCACCGTTGTAACCCACTTGAATCCCAAATTGTGTAGTACCCGTAGTTTGTGAAAACGCGGCTGTGCTAAGGCATAGCACGCCAAATACGATTGCAGAGATTTTTTTCATAAATTGTAAATAAAGTTTCGGCGAAGATAAAATTACTTTCAAATTTTTTCTAATAGTTCCACACATTGCAGTTTTCTCATTTCATAATATTTCCTTATTTTCCGCTTTTAATTCAATAATTATTTAATCTGATTTTAACCCGGACGCCTTTATGAATATTAAGTTTCGCTTAATACTGATGAATTTTATGCAATTTTTTATTTGGGGGGCCTGGCTGCTCACCATTGGCGCCTATTGGTTTCAAAATAAAGGATGGTCGGGCGCGCAGTTTGGCGCTATTTTTTCTACCATGGGTATCTCGGCTATATTTATGCCGGCGCTTACAGGTATTATCTCAGATAAATTTATCAATGCCGAAAAACTTTACGGCATTATGCACATACTCGGTTCGCTGGTGTTGTTTTCCATCCCAATGGTGACTAACCCAACCACTTTCTTTTGGATCATATTGCTTAATATGATCTTTTATATGCCAACCTTATCCTTGTCAATTACCGTGGCTTATTCCGCATTGAAAAGTCGCGGTGAAGATGTGGTAAAAGTTTATCCACCGATAAGAATATGGGGCACTATAGGTTTTATAGCTGCATTGTGGACAGTTAGCATTACCCATAATGAAACATCGGCTAATCAATTCTATATTGCATCGGCAGTGGCTATGGCATTAGGTATCTATTCGTTCACGCTGCCTAAATGCCCGCCGCTGATGAACAAGGTCAGTAATAAATCTTTTGTTGATGCTTTGGGGTTGAAGGCTTTTACATTATTCAAAACGCCCAAATTCGCTATATTTTTCGCCTTTTCCATGCTTTTAGGCGCGGCACTGCAGTTAACAAATGCTTATGGCGATACCTATATCCACGATTTTGATAAGATAGCCGCTTATAAAGATACCATCACGGTGAAATACCCGGCTATCATTATGTCTATCTCACAGGTATCAGAAACGCTGTTTATATTGGCTATCCCCTTCTTTCTGCGCAAGTTTGGTATCAAGTATGTCATGCTGTTCAGTATGCTGGCCTGGGTGTTGCGTTTTGGCTTATTTGCCTTTGGTAACCCGGCAGATGGCCTGTGGATGATCGTGTTATCGTGTATTGTTTACGGCATGGCGTTCGATTTTTTCAATATCTCCGGCTCCCTGTTTGTTGAAACCCAAACCACTCCCGAAATACGTGGCAGCGCGCAGGGTTTGTTTATGATGATGGTCAACGGCTTTGGCGCATTCTTCGGCAGTATGATCAGTGGCTGGGTTATCCAGCATTTCTTTACTCACGGCGATGAGAAAGACTGGCACAACATATGGTTAAGCTTTGCCGCCTATGCTTTGGTTATTGCAGTTATATTTCCGTTTGTGTTTAGATACAAACATAATAAAGCACTTGTTGAGGCTATTAATCACGTATAAGGCGTTAAATAAAAATATCTGCATTATATAAGCGGCTGTTTAAATAAATTAAGTACGTCATCGCGAGGAGCTTCTACCAGCGACATGGCGATCCCGACAAGTAGAGCGGCTCTACATACCGGGGATTCCCACGCAACGCTCGCAATGACGCACTTTTATAAATTTTTAATAAATTCTAATCAGGCATTTTTGCTATTTTAGCCCGACTTATACACGGCCCTATCACCACATGAAGAAACATTATCGCCATGAAAACGACTGCCTGAATTGCGGTACCGAGCTGCAGGGAAAGTTTTGCCATAACTGCGGCCAGGAAAACTTGCAGATAAAAGAAAGTTTTGGGCATATGGTGAATCATGCGGTGAGCGATTACTTCCACTTCGACCAGCAATTTTTTCATACCCTGAAACCATTGCTGCTTAAGCCCGGCAAACTAACCCTCGAGTATATGGCTGGCCGCAGGGCACAATACCTGCACCCGGTTAAAATGTACATTTTTATTAGTTTGGTTTATTTTCTATTGATATTTAAAACCAATCACGAGGTTGTACGGGTAAACGATGGCAAACATGTTTCGAAAAAAGAAGTAGCTGAAAAAGTAAAAAAGGAATTGGATAAAAACGGTGCCCTGTCTGCCGATCAGAAAAAAAACATAGAAAAAACCGTTAAAAATGCTTTGCCGGCCGAAGGTGTTAAAATAAGTAATGATGGCAGCCCGGTAAAAATAACGGATAGCGGCGACGATAAAACTGACAGCACATTTGCCCAATATACGGCCAGCCAAAACAAACTACCGGTTGATGAGCGCGATGGATTTTGGGAACGTTTTTATAACAAATCAAATTACGCATATAAAGAAAAATACGGCGCGCATGCTAAAGAAATGTTTATGGAAGATGTGAAACACAACGCGCCTAAAATGATGTTTGTGCTGCTTCCCTTATTTGCATTAATATTAAAATTTACATTTTGGCGGAATAAAAAATATTACGTAGAACATATGATCTACGCAATTCACCTTCACTGCTTCTTCTTCCTTTTCTCAGCCATCATATTAATTATCCAAATGATACTGCCTGAAAGCTGGAGTGTTGTTAGCAACTGGTTGACGGCGATTCTTTGCATTTACACATTGTATTACATTTACCGGTCGTTACGGGTAGTGTATAACCGTCGTCGCTGGGTTACTATCAGGAAAATGATCAGTATGTCATTTATGTACTGGATCATGGTATGTATTTGCCTGGTTGGCCTTGTTACCCTTGTTGCGGCCCAAGCCGGTTAACTCATTACAACGAAAATAAGCGATACCCTAAGGTTAAGTTGAACAGGTTTATCCTGGTTTCATCGTTGCCGTTGTTATAAGGCTGCTTGGTTAAACCATATTCATAACGGAAATCAATAGAAACTTTTTTCAGGTCTAAACCAGCGCCGAATGTCCAGGCCAGGTTCTGGTCTTTGTAGTTCAAATGCAGGGCATTCCCCAGCGCATCGCCTACGTTCTGATCTTTATTAATAGCAAACGATACTAACGGCCCGGTATAAAACCTGCCGCCTACGCCAAATGCGCCTATTTTAGTGCCTAATAACAGCGGCAGATCGATACTGGTGAAGGTGGCCTTATTTTGTGTGCTGCCACTGTTTACAGTTACGCTTTTGCTGGTAATATACAATTCGGGTTGAAAATTGAAGCCCAAGCCCCCTGCCCTTGCATAAATCCCGCCAAGGTACCCTGCCCTGTTTTCGGTAGCAAAGGTTGCTGTATGCGAAAATCGCGACAGGTTCATGCCGCCTTTAACGCCAAATTCAAACGATGGGATAATTTGTGCCGTAGTTAATTTTGCCATTAACAGGCAAACGGTTAAAAATGAAATACACTTTTTCATAGTAAGTTTTTTAGGAAAACGGTTGAATGTAAATTTTGTGCTAAAAATAATAAAAGTGCCTGAACCGCGAAGTAAGGGATTGTCAGAACCGTGATTAAACAGATTGTCTGGACCGTGATTCAATGGATTATAAGGATTGCAGGATTAAAATCCTGTACATCTTAACATCTGTTTAATCGAGATTCAGACATCCCGGTTCAAACAATTACAGCGCCAGTTTCCCCTGGTAGTAATCTAATATTTTGGTGCGGATGAAGTAGTCGTACCGGGCATTTATTAAGCCAGTCTTAGCCCGGTCCAGGTTGCCTTTGGCTACAAGATAATCCACCGAATTCAGATCGCCTTCATTAAACCTTACCTCGGCAATACGGAATGATTCGGCATAGGCCGCCACCTGGTCGCCAAGTACCTGGTAACGCTCGTAAGCCGATGTCATATTCACATAGGCCTGTTCAACATTTTGCTTCAGTTGTATTTTGGTGGCATCGTTAGTATACTTAGCATCCTGTAACACTATTTTGGCCAGGGAAACCCGGTTGCGGCTTCGGAAAGCATTCAAAATAGGGATACTTAAACCTATGCCTAAACCATTGCTATAATTGCCCCTGAACTGATCGCTATACGACCCGCGGGAACCGCTGGAATATTGGGTATTCACCCCTCCGTTAAATGATAGCGTTGGATATAAGTTACCCGAAGCAACCCTCACCCCTTTTTCGGCGCTTTGCACACGCAATTCGGCAGCCTTTACCAATGCCAGGTCATTTATAGCATTACTATATACCTGTGCCGACGTTTGTGCATATAAACCCGGCAATTCAGTGGCATTTAAGCGTGCCAGCTTTACCTCTTTATTAAAGGGCACGTTCATTATCTGCAATAAGTTTAGTTTGGCGGCATAAATGGCGTTGCGGGTGTTAATTATGTTCAGCTTATCGTTAGCCGCGGTACCACGCAGGTCATATAAAGTTTGGGGGGCAATGTTGCCTTCCTTGTTCAATATCTCGTTACGTTCTAACTGTTTATTTGATACCTCAAGCTGGGTTTTAGCTTGCGCAAACTGATCCTCGTTATCCAGCACCTGTAGGTAAGTAGTAATCACATTTAAACTAATATCATTTTTGGCTTGCTGATAATCCATTTTACCTGCCTGGTAAGCTAATGATGTTTGTTTAATGCTGTTTACTAACGATAAGCCGTTAAATAAAACCAGGTTGCTGCTCAGGTTATAATTAGCGTTAGTTATTTGGCTGTTTACATAAGTTAAATCGGCATTTTGGCTGCGGCCGTTATTTATGGTATGGTCAATATTACCATTAAGCGTAGGCAACATGTTTTCGCGGGCTTGTTTCCAGTATATGCGGTCGGTTTCCATTTGCAGTTCGCTTTTGTGCACCGTTAAATTATTCTTAATGGCAATATCAATGCATTGCTGTAGTGTAAGCACAGAATCGGCCTGTTGCGCAAATGCAGTTGACCACAAACAGGTAAGTATCAGTATATATTTAAAATAGCGCATTTGAATTAAAATTTTGTAGATGAGGCAATTTTTCCGTCAAGCAGTTCGATGATCCTTGAGCCATATGCCGCGTTCTTTTCAGAGTGGGTTACCTGGATAATGGTTACACCGTCTTCCTTGTTCAGCTTGCGGAATATCTCCATAATCTCTTCGCCCTGTTTCGAATTCAGGTTACCGGTTGGTTCATCGGCCAGTATTAAGCGCGGCTGGGCTATTAAAGCACGTGCAATGCCCACCAGTTGCTGCTGGCCTCCGGATAATTGCGCCGGAAAAAGATCTTTCTTACCTACTATCTGGAAACGGTCGAGCATATCGGCTACCAGCGCTTTGCGTTCAGCGCTTTTTATATCCTGATAGATAAGCGGGGTTTCAATATTTTCGTAAACGGTTAGTTCATCAATTAAATGATAAGCCTGGAATACAAAGCCGATATATTGCTTGTATAGCGCCGAACGTTGCTTTTCCTTTAGTTGGTGTACCGCCTGGCCCATAAAATAATGGTAGCCTTCTGAGGGTTCGTCAAGCATACCAATGATATTTAACAGGGTTGATTTACCTGAACCCGAGGGCCCCATGATAGATACAAATTCGCCCTCTTCTATTTCTAAGCTGATATCGTTTAAAACAAAGTTTTTATTTCCCCCGGCCTGGTAGTATTTTGAAATATGTTGCAGTGATAACATTTTTTATAATATGGATTTGATGATTGAACCTTCTAAATTATTTATAATACCGATAGCTGTATAATGAATAATGTACCAAACATTAAACTAATTCATTATCAATGACTTAAAAAGGAATTGTAATAAAAAAACCGTACGCTTACGTAACATAAAGCGTACGGTTATGATACAGTGTTTTTAAGTCTGAAGTTCTGAGTGAAAAGTCATAAGTCAATAACTTTAGACTTAGAACTTCTGACTTCAGACTTTTAAACTACTCGCTTCGTAAACTTTTAACCGGGTTGGCTATCGCCGCTTTTATTGCCTGGAAGCTGATGGTTATAAACGCTATTACAATAGCCGCTACACCTGCTAAGGCAAACACCCACCATTCAATAGTGATACGATAAGCGTAGCCTTTTAGCCAGTCGCTCATTACCCACCACCCTATCGGGAAGGAAATTACGGCCGCCAGGGCTACCAGCTTAATAAAATCGCCGGATAGTAGCATAACTATGCTACTTACGCTGGACCCCAATACCTTACGGATACCTATCTCTTTTGTGCGCTGTACCATAATCATGATAGAAATAGCCACCAGGCCAATACACGAAATAAGGATAGCAATTATAGCGCTGCTGATAAATATGGTTGACAGGCGTTTCTCCTTTTGATATTGTTTTTCAGTATTCTCGTTCAGCCAGCTGCCTTTATAATCAACAGATGGAAAAGTGGCCTTCCATTTCTGGCTAACATGATCGAACCCCTGGATTAAATTGCCTGGTTTTACCTTAACAAATATGTAGTTAATCGGATAGTTCTTATCCATTACCAGGGTTAAGGGCATAATATCATCGTGCAGCGAACGGAAGTTATAGTTTTTAAATATCCCGATAACCCGCGATTTATATTTATCATCCATAGGCAGGTCGGCGCCGAGGGCATTTTTAGTGGATATTTGTTTGGCCATGGCCTCGTTAACCAACACGGCGTTACTATCTGTAGCGTATTCCCGCGAAAAATCACGGCCATCGATCAACTTAATATCCAATGTTTTCAGGTAATCGTAATCTACTTTTTGTATGGCGGTACGCAGTTCGTGCCCGTTATAATTAAACCCGTTAATTGATGTGCGTTGCGATCCGTCCTTGCCGTTGCCCAGGTTATCATAAGCCCCCGTTACCGATACAATGGTTGGGTCGCCATTTACTACGTTCCTGAACAGCCGCAATGCCTGATTACCATCAACCCCGTTGCCTGTAGGTATACTTATTACTTCGGATTTGTTATAGCCCAGCGGCTTATTTTGCATATAATTAGTTTGCTGCCAGGTAATTAGTGTACAAACAATCAACAGTGTTGATATAGCAAACTGCACCACTAATAAGGTATTCCGTACTTTACCGGGTTTAGTTGTATTAACCGACCCTTTTAACACCATCACCGTTTTATAACGCAGCATTAACAAGGCCGGGTAAAAACCTGCAATTATAGTTATCAGCACAAACAAGCCAATACCGGTTAGTAACAGTGTCGGGTGCAAAAGCATGCCCATACTAATATTGATCTTTAAATTTGCTTTGAACCCTGATAACACCATCGAAGCCAGTACTAACCCAACTACTAAAGCAACCAGGCAAACCATTATAGTTTCTACCCAAAACTGGCTTAGTAACTGTAGTTTGCTGGCCCCAAGTGTTTTGCGCACGCCAATTTCGCGTGCCCGGGTAAAGGAACGGGCTACTGACAGGTTTATGAAATTAATACAGGCTATAACCAATATAAAAATACCGATAACCAATAACGATATCACCGACGATTGGCTTACAACAGCGCCTTCAAGTCCGTTTATATCGGTATTAAAGTGATTATGGGCAAACGGGGTTACGTTGAGTGTATATACATTGCCGTTAACATCGGGCCGGGCACCATCGCGCTTAATATTATTTATAGCCTCGGTAAAATGCTTGTTAACAAATGTTTGCAACCTTTTTTCAAAACCTTGCACATCAACTTTATCGTTAAGCTGGATATACACCAGGTTGTTTTGATTATCCCACTGGTTAAGGGCCTGTTGGTAGTTGGGGTTCATTTCAAACCGCATCAATATATCAAAGGCAATGCTTGAATTATTCGGAAAATCTTTTGCTAATCCCGTTATTATAAAACTTTGCGCCTGGTTATTCAATTTAAGCTCGACAGTTTTACCTACGGGATCAACACCTTTAGCAAAAAGAGCTTTGGCGGCATACTCTGTAATTACAATATCATTCAGGTGCTGTAAAGGGCGGTTGGTATTGCCGCTGATAATTGGGAAAGTGAATATTTTTAAAAACCCTTCATCTACATAATGGATATTCAAACTGATTTGCTTTTCTCCGTATTTTACTAAAGCGCCGCCATTGGCCATGCGGGATATATTCTCAATATCCTGATAGTCTGCCTTTAGTGCAGGGGCCAGAGGTATCGGCATAGATGTGCTTTTTTCTATCTTGGACGACCTGTTAGCGGTGGTATAAAGCTGGTATATATTGGGTAATTTCTCGTGGAAATTATCAAACGAAAATTCAAAGCTAATAGCCAGGAACAATAAGGTACAGGTAGCAATAGCTACCGATAAACCCAAAATGTTCATCAGGTTAAATACGCGCCCTTTCCATAGGTTACGCAGTGCTGTTTTTATATAATTTTTTATCATGAACAGGTATTAAGTGTTTTTGACAGAGGCAATGTATTTTTACCTTTTTGGCATTCACGCTCCTAAAGCCATACCATGTGCGTAATAAATTGATAATTAGTAATTTGCATTTATAATATCCTGCCATTGTGTACGCAAGTGTTACACAAACTGTACGGTTATGATACAGTTTAACCGCAATCTAAATAAACTAAAATTTTGCCTGTAATACTTTATATAATTACTTAATAACCTTATATTTAAATATTACTTAACCTAAAACAATTTAATTATGAACCCAGCACTTATTAACTGGCCGGCTGTTTTTGTAGCGGCCCTATCGGCATTTATGGTTGGTGGCCTGTGGTATTCGCCTAAGGTATTCGGGACCGCCTGGATGACCGATACTAACCTAACACAGGAAGAAATTCAAAAAGGTAACAAAGGGAAGATATTTGGTATGACGGCGGTATTTTCGCTCATCATGTCGGCTAACCTGGCTGCGTTTTTAGCTACCCCCACTACAACAACTTCATGGGGTGCTACTGCAGGTTTACTTGCGGGAGTATGGACGTTTTGCGCTATCGCTATCCACAGCCTATTTGAACAAAAAAACTGGCGGTTAATATTCATTAACGGCGGTTACAGCGTAGTGTCACTGGTACTTATGGGCGCTATTTTAGGCGCCTGGCGGTAGCTGTAATCCTGCCATATAACAACAAAGGCCCCGATGCATCGGGGCTTTTGTTGTTAGGCTAAAACGTTGTTAATCTATTTTCTTTATATCGGCTGCGCCGGTTTTGCTGCTGTTCACATGGGCAGGGTTCCCTTTGTACGATATTTCGGCCGCGCCGGTAGTTTGTACATCCAAATCTGTCAGCACGTTTATTTTACATTCGCTGGCGCCGGTGGTTTGCACATCGTATTTACCAACCACAAAATCAAGCGCATAAAGCTTACCGCTACCGGTTAAATGCACGCTGTGACTTGCCGCTTGCCCTTTTAAAGTAAGTTCGGTTGCGCCGGCACCCTTGGTAGTTACGTTATTGGCATCCATATCCAGGTTAACTTTACTGGCCCCCGATAAATTAAAATCAAAGTCCTTCACCTTCAGTTTACCATCCGACAAAACCTCTATAGCCCCCGCGCCTTTTATTGCCTCCAGGTTGTGTACGCCAATAACAATAGCAATTGGGTTTTTAGCACAGATATTTTTCCTGGTAGATATTTTTAATACATCGCCATCAACAGTAGTGCGCAGGTATTTTAGCACATTGTCATCTGCCGTAATATTTAGTTCTAACGAGCTATCCTGTTTTAAAGTGATCTTGTAACCGCCGGCTACGTTGATCCTCGTGAAGTCATTAACCTTACGCTTTTCTTCAGCCTGTACGCCTGAACCATGGACGCAGTTCATCATGCATGAACTAAATGTGGTTAACGCCAGCAAAACAGCGCCTATTATGCTTAATTTAAGTGTTTTCATTTGTGTTTTATTTTTATGACGTGGTTAGTTGATCTGATGTTACATCAAAAATAAAAAAAGCATTGGTATTGGCGTTATGTTATTAACTAAATAAAAAACGCCTCCCGGTTATGGGAGGCGTTAAAAAATTAACTATATCGCTTAAAACTTTTTATGCTCGGGCTTGTGCATGCTATCCCGGCTGGAGGTTTGGTCTGACCGCTGGCCACCTGCGTTACTTATCCCCTGTTGCTTTTTGTCTTCACGCACATTATCAAATGCTTTGTTTGATGTCGACCGTCCCTGCATGTTTCCACTTTTCTTTACATCCTGTTGCGTTTTCATAAACATATTAATTTTAGGTAAATAATTATTTAAAGCTGTGTATTGCCTTAGCTGATATGGTACAACAATTATACCGAACCGGCCCAATAATTATTAAAACATTTTATCCCCTGCAATGCTTTAATATTTAATTAACCAGTAAAACCATACGTTATGAAACACGCATTCATTTTTGGGACTAACATATTTTTAAGCAACCATCGTACCTTTAGCTATAATGACGGCCAAGCTATCACTACATTTTTAACCATACGCTCTTTTTATAACCCGCAAAACAGTGGCGCCGAAGAGTTGGTGATTGACGCCGATATTAATACGGTCGACGATCACCACCCGATACGTTTAACCGGTAATATGGTACAGCAAGGTGATGATGTAAGGGTAGTTACCGAACCCAACCGTGTAAGGGTATATCACGCTAATCATGCCGAACCCATATTAGATGTTTATCAGCTTGATCCGCATGAATACGCCGGCCTTTCAAGTCATATCACTAACGAGATACACTCGCAGCACCCCGACCCTGTATTTACTATTAAAGGGAATTTTGTGATAGCAGGCTCGCATATATATATAGAAAACGAAAAGATGCTGATAGATCACGACAGCTTTGCCAACGGCGTTGAAAACGCGCATGATGGTGTGGTGCTGTTTACCAGCGAAAAAGTGCATGTGCATTAGTCATTGATTTTTTATAGGCAAATGTGCGTATCTTTAACAAAACAGATATGCGCAACTGCCTTTTCATTATACTATCCCTTGTTAGTCAATTTGTATTTGCGCAGGTTATTTATACCCCTGTTGCCAAATCCCATTACGATGCAGCTGTTAAAAAAATTCCAATTCAGTATAAAGCTGCATTAAATGAATTATATAAACAAACCGGGAACCCAAATGGTGTAGCCATATTTACTTTTTATAAAACAGATACTTTAAATAAGGAGGAAAAAATAGATCGCGGTAATGTACATATTTACCTATCATCGCCTAATGATACTTCAAAGAAAGAAGATATTACCAGCATTAAGGAAGAAAATACCTATCTGCCCATACCCTGCATGGCAATTGTAAACGGCGATAGTTTGCTGATAGAAGTTCCCCCTATTTTTAACCCTTTTGTAAAGCATGTTATTATTAAAAACAGAGTAATAAGCACCTATGAAGAGTATCAGAAAAGGGATAAGATATTTCAACTCAACCTATCATCTGATAAAACAGAAAAACTCAGTATCCCGGTTAGAACACCTGTCCTCAAGCTAAATTCCAGCAATCGTAATCGGGGTCAGATTATATACGGCGAAGTAGAATACATTACCCAGCCTTATTACGTGGATGACGATAATTTTAAATCAAAGCATATTTGTAAATCCATCCATTGTAAATATGTATTTAGAGCTCTGCTATGATATGAAAAAATCCAATTGGTTAGTCTTATATCTTTTTAAGAATTATACCTTGATATGATAAGCCATAGCGCAAAACTCGCTACATTTGCGGCTTGTTAATACATATACATGGCTAAAGTTTCTATAAACCTGGCAACGGGTTCATTACAGAAAGAAGATATCATTGTTGGGATAGATTTAGGCACCACCAATTCGCTGGTAGCATTCATTAATCCGGATAAAAACCCGCAGGTAATTAATGATACCGGTAAAGGTGTACTGGTACCCTCGGTAGTGCACTTTGGTCCTGCCGGCGATATTACCGTAGGTAACGAAGCTAAACAATATTTGATTAGCGACCCGGCTAACACTATTTTTTCGGTAAAACGTTTACTGGGACGCTCGTACCATGATATTGAGAATTATAAAGACTTTTTCTCGTACAGGGTTATTGATGATAATACGGAAAGCCTGGTTAAGATTAAGGTGGGCGATAAATTCTACACCCCTATCGAGCTTTCGGGACTAATATTAAAAGAACTAAAAGAACGCGCGGAGCATGCCATAAAAACCCCGGTTAACCGTGCGGTGATTACAGTGCCGGCTTATTTTAACGATAGCCAGCGCCAGGCCACACGCGATGCCGGCAAACTGGCCGGATTAGATGTTTTACGTATTGTAAACGAACCTACCGCTGCCAGCCTGGCTTACGGGATTGGTTTAAACCCCGAAGAAACTAAAACCATTGCTGTCTACGATTTGGGCGGGGGGACTTTTGATGTATCGATATTGCAGATACAAAACGGCATTTTTGAAGTACTGGCTACCAACGGCGATACATTTTTAGGCGGTGATGATTTTGACCGCGCCATTGTAAACTATTGGATAGAACAAAATAAGCTGGATAAAAACATCCTGACACAGGATTCGGGCCTTACCCAGCAATTACGCCTGAAAGCTGAAGAAGCAAAGAAATCATTTATCCATCAAAGCCTGTTTAACGAAAAAATAGGCGATATATGGTGCACCCTTGACCGTAATACTTTCGAAAGCCTGATTTTACCTAAAGTGCAGCAAACTATTGAATGCTGCAAAAATGCCTTAAAGGATGCAGGTTTAGGTATTGATGCTATTGATGAAGTGATCATGGTTGGCGGTTCAACCCGTACGGCGCTGGTTAAAAGAACTGTGGCCGATTTTTTTGGCAAGCCGGTGCACGATAGCGTTAACCCCGACGAAGTGGTTGCCCTTGGCGCAGCTATACAAGCCGATATTTTAGCGGGTAACCGTCGTGATATCTTGTTGCTGGATGTAACGCCATTATCGTTGGGTATCGAAACCATGGGCGGTTTGATGGATGTGATCATCCCCCGAAACTCTAAGGTACCAACCAAAGCCGGGCGGCAATATACCACCTCTATCGATGGGCAGGTGAACATGAAGATAGCCGTTTACCAGGGCGAACGCGATCTGATAAAAGAGAACCGCAAACTGGCCGAGTTTGACCTGAAAGGTATCCCCGCTATGCCTGCAGGTTTCCCTAAAGTTGATATTAATTTTTTGCTTAACGCAGATGGTATACTGAAAATACAGGCGGTAGAATTACGTTCGGGCGTGAAACAGGAAGTTGAAGTTACCCCTACCTATGGCATTACCGACGACCAGGTTGAACAAATGCTAATGGACAGCATCATCCATGCTAAAGACGACGTCGCCCAGCGCATGCTGATAGAGGCCCGTACCGAAGGCGAACAAATTATTTATACCACCAAACGCTTTATTGAAAAGAACAGCGAATGGCTATCTGTAGCCGAAATTTCGGATACACACAGGTATATTACCGAACTGCAAGCCGCTTTAATTACCGGCGATAAAGACCTGATCCATAAACATATAGACACGTTAAACGAATTTACACGCCCATTTGCCGAACGTTTAATGGATCAGGCCATCAGCCATGCCATGAAAGGCAAAAGTGTAGAAAACCCAGATGGCGGTGAGCAATAAAAGGATGTAACCTTTACGCTTTCTCTACAAATTCCTTTAAACTGGTACCCAAAATATGGTTCCAGCCCATGTTGAAGTTTTTAGGGTTAAATGCTTCCAGCGGCGGGAAGGTGTCTAAGCCTGTATGGGTTACTTTAATATGTGTTCCCTCGCCCTCCGCTGTCAATTCAAACGTTACCAGCGATTCGCCTTCATAACCATCGTACCGCCAGGTATAAGCCAGTTTTTTATTAGGCTCAACGGTTTTCACAACACATTTGTGCAAGTACATTTTACCACTTGGGTCGCCGCCCGAAAATTCAAACTCAAAACCAACTTCGGGTCTAAAATCGGCAATGTCAAAATACCATTGTTTCATTTTACTATTATCGGTAAGGGCTTCCCAAACCCGGCCTACCGGCGCGTTGTAGTTTCTTTCCACTACCACTACCTGAGCATTCTTTGCTGTTTCCATATGATATTATTTAAAATTATTTGTAATTATTTGTTTTGTTTTCCAGGGAGAGGAATTTATCCAGATCGTCCAGCTTATTATTCCAAAATTCGCGGTATTGCTCTACCCAGGTAGCCACCTCTCCCAGCTTTTGGTAATTGGCTTTGCAGTACCTGTCCCTGCCCTGCTGCTGTATGGTGAGCAGGCCGCATTCTGTTAAAATTTTAATGTGCTTCGAAATAGCGGGCCTGCTGATATTAAATTTATCGGCTATGGTATTCAGGTTCAATTGTTTACCGGCCAGCATGCCGATAATCTTCCTGCGGGTTGGGTCGGCTATTGCCTGGAATACATCTCTTCTCATATCGCTTATAAGTAACCGTTCGGTTACAAATATATAGGTAACCATTTGGTTACGCAAATTTATTTGAAATAATTTCTCCCTAACAAAAAAACGACTACCGTTTATAGATAGTCGTTTTACTATTGTTTATTGATTTACTGTACTTTAGCTAATTTAATCTGATGTAGCAGATCAGCTATTCTACTACTGGCGGAGTTGAGGAATTATCCCCAGCCCCATTTGGTTTCTTATCACCAGATGGCTTTTTGCGCGGCCATTTCTTCTTCTTGTTCCGGTTATTATTGGCCCCGCTACGGCTTTTGCCATCACCATGCGGGCGGTTATGTGAATGTGTGCGTTCAGGCGCTGGTGCAGGCGATTCGCCTATTTCAGCAGGCAATTCCATTTGTGGTACCGGCTTGCCAATCATTTGTTCAATCCGCTTCAACTTCTGTTCATCGCGATGATTGATCAATGTTATCGCAGTGCCTGTGGTAGCAGCCCTTGCCGTACGCCCAATACGGTGGATATAGTCCTCGGGATCCGGCGGTGCATCGTAGTTGATTACCAGATCTATCCCCTCTACATCAATACCGCGCGATAAGGCATCGGTACCTATAATAATGGGTAATTTCTTGTTTTTAAACTCCAGCAATATCTCTTCGCGCTCGGTTTGTTTAAAATCTGAACTAAATGCTTTTACCTTAAGGTGTGCCGACTTTAGTTCTTTATAAACATCCTTAACTTTCTCTTTAGTAGATGAAAATATGATGGTACTTAAATAATTACCTTCTTTTAACAGATGTTTTATTAATGGTATCTTTTGATGATCGTGCACCCGGTACATTTGCTGGCTGATACCCGCTGCAGGCTGCGATATTGCAATGTTTATGGATTCAGGATTGCGTAAAATACTATTGGCCAACTGGCGTATGCGCGGCGGCATGGTAGCCGAGAATAGCAGCGTTTGCCGCTCAGCAGGCAGGTAACGGATGATACGGATAATGTCATCCATAAAACCCATATCCAGCATACGGTCGGCCTCGTCCAGCACAAGGTGTTGCAGGTTATCAAACTTAAGTACGCCCGATGTAAGGTGCGCTATTAAGCGCCCCGGCGTAGCAATAACTATATCAACGTTGTTTTGTATGGCCCTGCGTTGTTGTTCGTAAACTATGCCGTCGCCCCCGCCAAATACCGCTACCGAACTAATGCCGGTAAAGTAGGCCAGGCCTTCCACCTGCTGGTCAATTTGTTGGGCCAGTTCACGTGTTGGCGCCAATATCAGCGTGTTAATATGGCGTTTATCGCCTTCGCCTATTTTGTTTAGTACTGGTAATAAGTACGATGCTGTTTTCCCGGTGCCGGTTTGTGCGCAGGCTATCAGGTCTTTACCCTGCATAACAACAGGAATGGCCATTGCCTGTATGGGTGTTGGCGTGGTATACCCCATGCTGTTCAGTCCCTCGGCTAAGTGTTCGTTAAAATTAAAATCTTCGAAAGTCACGTTCTATTATTGATGAGTTGTGCAAGATAGTAATTTTACATGGGTTAACATTAACAGCAGTGCAAGCAACCTTATCTTACAATGGTTATCGATCCTGAAATTTTGGCTGAGCCATCTTTAGTGTCTATCATATAAAAATAAGTGCCAGCAGGGAGCTTAGTGCCATTATTGGTGCCGTCCCATGGCTTCCCATATCCTATAGAATGAAATACGGCCTGTCCATAGCGGTTAAAAACATCAACTACACAATTGGGATACGCTAATAATTCGGGCATTTTCCAGGTATCGTTTACACCATCACCATTAGGTGTAAACACGTTTATAGGGTTAACATTACTAATTACCGTTACTGTTACAGAGGCTGTTGAGGTGCAACCTTTATCATTTGTTGCCAACAATTGATAAGTAGTAGTAAAAGGCGGACTGGCAACGATATTGGCAGTTGTGGTGCTGCTTAAACCGGTGGCGGGTGTCCAGCTATAATTTACGGCATTGCCGGTTATTACTGGGTTCAGGGCTACCTGCCCACCTATATTTATGGTCGGGTTATTATCAAATGAAATAATTGGCGCATCGTAAATAACAACACTTACAGGAGGCCCTGTAATTTGGGTACTACATCCCGATTGATTATTAACAGTACAAGTAACCTTATCGCCGTTTTTAAGCGTACTGATGGTAACTTCAGGATCGTTTGTGCCAACGCCGCTCCCGTTTACCAGCCATCTGTAAGTAGGATTTATTAATGGAGCGGCATGTACGGTAAAATGCACCGGTGTGCCGGCGCAGGTAGCATAAGTATCGGCTGTAATAGTAACTACAGGTATGGTTTCCTGCACAATGTTCACTATTGAGGGATTGGACGTAACCGAAGGGTTGGCCAGACAGTTGCCAGGTGCAGTTACTGTACAGCTTACCTGGTCTTTATCTTTTAAAATGGATGATTCATAGGTTTGTGTAGTTACCCCGATGCTCGCGCCGTTTACCTTCCAGTCGTAAGTCATGCCGGCATCATCAAAATTGGTAACCGCTTTAAATGAAATAGGCGTACCCGTACAAACTGTCCGGCTGGATTGGGTTTCCAAACTAACTATTAATGTGCCTGCCCCTGCCATTGCCGTGATGCTTTTAGTAGCGGTGGCTGCAACTGAGCAGGTGGTGGTATTAGTTAATTTGCAGGTGATAACAGCGCCGGTTACCGGATTATTGTCTACATAAATTGCTGAATTGGAACCAACTGGAATGCCGTTTCTTGTCCATTGATAAATTGGCAAGGTACCCGGATTAGTGGGTTTAGCAGTAAATGTTAATGAACAAGGGCTGGTAATGGTTTGTTCAAGTGTTAATATCGGCGTAAGGATGGAACCGGTACTTACAACAATGGTATTCGAAACTATTTCTCCGGTTACAGAGGGGTCGCCTGTATTAGTGATGCCACAGGTAATTTTATCCTGATCGTTAAGCCCTGATTGGTTAAATACTTTAGTATTTGAACTGACAGGCCTGCCATTAATATACCATTGAAAAACCGTAGCGTTACCCGCGCCCGTAGTAGTAGCAGTGAAGGTTATAGATGATCCTGTGCAGATAACGGTTTTATCTGCAACAATACTAACGGTTGGCCCGGCGTAAATTGTAAAGCAAAGTGCAGCTTGATTAGTGAATAAACTGATTAAGCAGCAATTAAATATCAAAATAATGGAAAAACGTAGCTTTTTCATTTATGCTTTATGCATCAAATATCAACAGATTATCGCAATTGCATTTGACTATCCCGAAATATATTTACCTATCCATGGCAACTTGTTAATTACATATACCAGCAGTAGCGATAATACAAAACATACCAACGCTGTAAGGGGGATACTGAATAGCGGGTTAAATGATTTGTAACTTAAACTAAAACCGGTCAGCTCAGGGGCATCTAACAGCGTTAAAAACAAAGCATGCGACAGGTAAATGCCATAATTGTATTTCCCAGCAAAATCCCTTGCCGTAATCAACCACTGTGGTAAACTGATCTGTGCGAACCTCATCATTAAAAATATAGCTGATGCTAATATTACTATAGGCCAGCTTAAGGGTTCATACAATAACGTACTAATGCCATTATAATGCTGGTATAAACTATACGTACCTAAAGTTATGCCTGCTACAGTTACCATAAATAATAAGCCCATCCAAACAGCTATTTTTTTATGGGTAAAACTCTTATTGGCAAAGTAATAGCCCAAAACCAGATAGCCAATATAGCCACCAAAATAACGTATATCAACCGGGGGATTGTACCGTAGCATATAGGGCTGGCCAAGCAACATCACTATTAGCCAAACTGCTAAAAAGTATAAGGTTTCTTTTTCACTGGCATGGCGGATGAATTTGCTAAGTACCGGGATGATAAAATATAACCCTATTAGCATATACACATACCATAAATGGTAAGAACTGCCGTATTTCAGTTGATGTAACACCTGCTTTATATTAGCCCAGGTGTCGGTAGTATAAGGGATATCTTCGTTATAAAAAGCATAGGCGATATAAACCAGGCTCCAGAACAAAAAAGGGATTACTACCCTACTTAATCTTTTTTTAAGGAAACTAAATAACTCATCATCCCGGCCTAACAACAGCGCACCGGTTATCATTACAAAAACCGGAACGGCAAAACGTGTCAAAGCATTATAAAAATCAGCTGCCAGCCATTCATTATACGGCACTTTTGGATACCCGCCCAGCAAAGGCGAACTGCAATGCAGTATAATAACTGCGAATAAGGCAATTACACGCAGGTTATTTATCCAGTCGAGCTGCTGGCTTTGGCGTTGTGGCTTCATTGACGGTTTAAAGATAGTATTTGGCTATTTACTAATAAAGTAAAATACACGGTCAAATTTTTTATCACACAAAACGTCCCGCCTTTGGTTTATTTATTTACTTTGGCCATCTGTAATAACGTGAATAATGACTTACTGCTTAGGAATAAAAGTTAAAGAAGGATTAATAGCGATAGCCGATACCCGCATTACATCAGGCACTGATACTACTATAAAAAAGAAAGTCTCAGTTACACAAAAAGACAAATTCTCGCTTTTTATCATGACCAGCGGCTTGCGCTCGGTACGTGATAAAGCTATGGTGTATTTTGAAGAACTGATGGAGCATAATGAGTATAACAAACTATATAAAGCCGTCAACGCGTTTGGCGATCAGGTAAAACGGGTAGCCAGCGAAGACCGCGCTACCCTTGAAAAAGCCGGGTTTAAATTTGATTTGAATACTATAATTGGCGGGCAATTAAAAGATGATGAAGAACATAAACTATTCCTGCTGTATCCTGAAGGGAATTGGGTGGAGCTGGGTAATGGTGCACCGTTTGTTATTATTGGCAATTCTGGTCATGGTAAGCCTATTTTAAACCGGGTATTGAAAGAAGATTCATCTATGAGGCTGGCTTTAAAAGTTGGTTTTCTTTCTTTTGATAGCACCAGGGTAAGTTCAAATAATGTAGATTTCCCTATTGATGTTGTTTTGTACAAAAAGGATTCGTTTGAGATGGTAGAGCAGCGTTACGAAAAGAAAGATCTGGAATATATATCAGATCAATGGGCCGAAGAACTGGGCACTGCCTTGCAAAATGTTGGGGAAGACTGGATGGAAAAAGCGTTTCATAACCTACCGGCAATCACGGTATGAAATTTAATGTATCGGCACAGCTTGAATACAATATATCATCGGCAAGTACGCTGGTACTAAATATCCATGCATTACGCACACCTGAACAAACCGTATTGCAGGAAACTTTTACGGTGAACCCGGAAGTACGGATTGAAGAACTCCAAAATATTGGCGGCGAGAACAGATCGATCAGATTGGAAGTCCCGGATGCCTGCCAGCTAAAGGTTAATTATACTGCTTTAGTTAACAACTCTTTCGTCATAACCAATCATCGCAAAATTCAGGAAACACCTGTTTCACAACTTACACCTGAAATATTGCCATTCCTATCTCCCAGCCGCTATTGCCAATCGGATAAACTTTACCGTTTGGCTAATCATATGTTTGGCGATATAGACAGCCCTTATGCCCAGGTGATGGCATTAACCAACTGGATCCGTACCAATGTACTTTATCTAAGCGGTTCCACAAATGCCCAGACATCTGCCTATGATACGGTGACTGAACAGGCTGGTGTTTGCCGTGATTTTGCACATTTGGGTATTGCCTTATGCCGTGCCCTAACTATCCCGGCACGATATTTTACTGGCTACGCATATAAACTAAAGCCGGCCGATTTCCATGCTTGTTTTGAAGCTTATTTAGGCAACCAGTGGGTTTTGTTTGATGCAACAGGCCTGGCACCACTTAACGGGATGGTTAAAATAGCAACGGGGCGCGATGCGGCCGATGCCGCTGTAGCCAGCATTTTTGGCAACGCATATGGTACACGAATGACTATTAACTGTGAAGTGGCCGAAGATAATTTCAAATCGTATTTCTACCCCAGTGGGAAATTTGAAGGATTGAGTTATTTGTAGATACTTAATGGTGGTACACAGTTTAGTCGTAACACATCACCCGATGCTGCGATTTCTAATTTTATTTACTTAATTATCAGAAGCTTAACACTTATTTTTAAATAAGTCTTGCAAAGTCTTCCTTTCTATTTACATTTGTACTACTAAATCGGTAGACTTTATATACTATGTGCAAATTAATGCTTACCCCTTCTTGTTGTTGTTAATTTAACCTTATCCGGTCAATCAACAGAATTACATCACTTTTATATTTCAAACACTTCATGAAACCCTTTTCGAACAATTTTAAAATTGCTTTGCTTCTTTTTGCCCTTTTTCCGCTGACGGGCTTGGCACAACTCAACGGATCGTACATCCTGAGCGGAAAAGTAAACGATGATAAAGGTCAGCCGCTTATTGGCGCCACGGTTGGTATTAAAGGTACAACCAATGGTACAGCTACCGATACATCTGGCAAGTTTACTTTAACTACAAATGTTAAACTACCTTATACACTGGTATTTACAGCAGTTGGTTATCAACCGCAGGAATTCCTGATCAAAAATGCCGGGGATGCCCTGAATATCAAACTAACTACACAATCCTTATTAATAAACGAAGTTGTGGTAACAGCTTCCCGTCGGGAAGAGAAACTATTGAAATCGCCCGTGGCGATAGAAAAACTGGACATCCGCGCGTTGAAACAATCGCCTGGCCCAGGCTTTTATGATGCATTAGAGAATGTTAAAGGGGTGCAGATGACCACAACCAGCTTAACACTGAAGGTACCTAACACACGTGGCTTTAACAGCCCAAACAACTTCAGGTTTATGCAATTAACAGACGGGGTGGATATGCAATCAGCTACCTTGGGCGTCCCACTGGGTAATGCCATAGGTCCTACCGAACTGGATATTGCCAGTATTGAACTAACACCTGGCGCGGCAGCCGCTTTATATGGCACCAATGCCTTGAACGGACTGTCGAACCTGATCACCAAAGATCCGTTTCGTTACCAGGGATTAAGCTTTTATCATCGTACAGGGGTAAACCATGTGGATGGCATTGGCATCAGGCCGAGTGTTTTAACTGAAGATGCCCTACGTTATGCTAAAGCCTTTAATGATAAGTTCGCTTTTAAGCTGAATTTTAGCTATATGCAGGGACAGGATTGGCAATCGATCACCATTGCTGATCAGAATCCATCTAACCTAAAAACCGCAAATCCAGGCTATCCTGAGTTGATTGGCGCCAGTAACGCCGCTTACGATGGCTGGAATAAATATGGCGATGATGCGCTTGCCGGGAGTAATACCGTGGTGATAAAGGGCATTACTGTAAATGGTGTAGCCAGGCCAAATTTAACAGTTGCGCGTACAGGTTATAACGAGGTTGATTTGGTTGACCCTAATGTTGCCAACCTTAAATTCGATGGTACGTTTGCTTATAAGTTGAACCCTACAACGCAGCTATCCTATACCTACCGTTACGGGCAAATGGATGGTGTTTTCCAACGGGGTAATAAAATAGCGTTAAATGGGGCTACCGTGCAAAACCATAAATTAGAATTAAAAGGAAAGGATTTCCTGGTGCGGGCTTATGAATCGATAGAAAACACGGGTAATAGCTATAATGTGAAGCCGTTAGCCGATAACCTTGATTTGAACCATGCCAGCAATTCAGTCTGGGGCACCTTGTACAAAAACGCGCTTACGGCCTATGCTAATGCAAACGGCGGACTAACATCGGCAAATTTTGCCGCAGCCAACAATGCAGCCCGTGCCGCGGCCGATGCCGGGCGTGTGGAGCCAGGCACTGCCGCTTTTAACGAATTAAAGAAAACAATTATTGGTATCAATAACTGGGATATTAAATCCAGCCTCATCCCCAATGCACCGGTTACCGGGGGTGCAGCGCTGGTACAAAAAAGCCATATGTATAATGCAGAGGCACAATGGGATTTAACCGGCAAGGTTAAGCTATTTGATTTGCTGGTTGGCGCCGACACCCGCATTTACCAGATCATCCCCGATGGTAATAACTTTGTAGATTTCAGCCGGCCAATAACCGATAGAAACACCCCGCTGGCCGATGGCAGTTTTGGCAAAGACGTTTACTATAAAAAATTTGGCGGCTTCGCGCAGGTTACCAAAACGTTCTTTGATGAGAAACTGAAACTATTTGGTTCATTGCGTGGCGATTACAATCCATATTACGACCCTAAATTCACCCCACGTTTAGCAGCAGTGTACTCCCCTACCGAAAATCACAATTTCAGGTTCACTTTCCAAAATGGTTACCGTTTCCCGGCACTGTTTGAAGCTTTATCGTATGTAAACAACGGCCGTGTGAAACGCGTAGGTAGTTTGCCATTTATTAATGATGGATTGGGCTATTTAGGTAACAGCTATACCCAGGCATCGGTAGCAACTTTTAACGCGGCGGTAAATGCAGCGCCAGGCGGGGCCAGCGGTACAGATGCAGCAGCATTGGCCAATCGTAATTTGTTACAGGTAGCCGACCTGCCCAAAGCACGGCCTGAGCAGATCACATCTTTCGAGGTAGGCTACAAGGGAACCATCCTGGATAATAAAGTATTTATTGATATAGATGCTTATACCAATCGCTACAGCGGCTTTTTAGGCCAGGTACAGGTATTTGTACCAAATGGCGCGACAGTAGGCACAGACGCGGCGGTATTAGCTATGCTGGATATAAACCGCGACCCTACAACCGCTACCGCTAACAACGCCGCCAGCCAGGGGCAAAGCCGTTACCGTGTATATACTAACGCGAAGAACACTTATAATAACTATGGTTCATCGGCAGGGATAACTTATAATTTTTATAAGCGCTACACCGTATCGGGCAATGCCAGTTTCAATAAAATGCAGGCGCAAGCTACCAGCGACATATTTGTAACCGGCTTTAATACACCCGAGTGGTCGGGCAACCTGTCAGTCGGTAACCGGGAAATAGTAAAGAATGTGGGCTTTAATATTGTATACAAATGGCAACAGGCTTACTTATGGGAAAGTCCGCTGGTAACGGGTAAAGTCCCTGCAATACACAATATTGATGCCCAGGTTAGTTTTAAAGTACCTCAATACAACGCCACCTTTAAAGTTGGTGGTACCGATCTGATTAACAAGCGCTATATCCAATACGCCGGCGGGCCAACTATCGGCGCGTTATATTATGCTTCGGTAACGTTGGATGGGTTGTTAGGGAAATAATAGCCCCACCCAAACCCTCCCCGGAAGGGAGGGCTTCACTTAAAGTCTCCCCCTTCCGGGGGAGATTAGAGAGGGCTTATAAATTCTTCAGCACCCCAACCGTATACTCCACCTGCTCCGGATGTACATCTAAATGCAATACAAAACGGATACGATGTTTATCGGTACTATTACATTTAATGCCCTTTTCGGCCAGCTTATTTACAATTAGGTCGGCTGGTTCAATAGTATCAAACAAAACAATATTGGTATCGGCTGGCAGTACATTGCTTATCCAATTACATTTAGCTAACTCTTCAGCTAAAATAGCGGCATGCGCATGATCTATTTTTAAACGCTCTACATGGTTATCTAACGCGTAAATACCTGCCGCGGCTAAAAATCCCGCCTGGCGCATACCACCGCCCATTACTTTACGGATACGCCGGGCATATTTAATAGTAGTGGCATCAGCTAATAAAACAGATCCAACTGGTGCGCCCAATCCCTTTGATAAACAGACAGATATGCCGTCGAAGTATTTACCGTAATCAACAGCTTGGTCACCTGTATTAGCCAACGCGTTGAATATGCGGGCACCATCAAGATGCAATTTTAAATTGCGTTTTTTACATAGCTCGGCTATGGGGGCTATATCGTTAAGGGTATAGCAACTGCCACCGCCTTTATTTACTGTATTTTCCAATACTACTAAGCTGGTATGCGGGAAATGGATATTTTCAGCGTTTATCTCGGGTTCAATCATTTCAGCCGTTAAGCGGCCACGATCACCATACAACAAACGTGTTGACACTGCTGAATTAAAGGCAATCCCCCCACCCTCGTAACGGTATACGTGCGCGGTTTGGTCGGCAATTAGCTCATCCAATGGCTGGGTAAAGCACTTAATGGCTATCTGGTTGGTCATAGTACCCGATGGGCAGAAAATTCCGGCTTCCATCCCAAACATCCAGGCAGCTTTGGCTTCAAGCGCATTCACGGTTTCATCTTCGCCAAATACATCATCGCCAACCTTGGCGCTCATCATGGCCTCAAACATACCCGGGGTTGGTTTGGTAACGGTATCGCTACGCAGATCGACAGTTGTCATAAATATTAAAAATGTACGTTATTTGTGTAATTATGATGCGTCCAATTTTAATCATTTTATTTTTAATGCTGACTTTCGTATCAGCAAAATCACAAAAATTTCAGCCCGGATTTTTTATAGATCGCCGCGACCAAAAGGTTGAGGGTTTGATCCGTACTAACCCATCTGGCAAAGCCCCAATAAAAGACGAAGGTTTTATAGTTTATAAAGATGGCCCTAAAGGCACTGAAACCCGCCTGAGCGCCAGCGATATCAAATGTTTTGTAGTTGGCCCTGATAGCTTTGTGGTGGCCCATGCCCCGCACAACACTACCTGGACTGCCCAGGAATTAGACTTTGTTAAAGTTGTGTTAAATGAAGAGGTTAAGCTTTATGTAATAAACGGCGGCAGCACCGGCGGTGGTGGTAGTGGATTTAGTTTTCACCCGGGTATTGCTATTGGCGCAGGCGGGTACGGTGGTTTTGGCGGTGGTATAGGCACATCAATTGGCGGTGGCGGCAACGAAGGAAAAAAAGGTAAAATAACCTATTATTATGGCATAAACACAGCTACCATGAATGAGTTGACTACTGAAAACTTTAATGACGCTATGAGCGATATTATGGGCGACGAACCGCAAGCACTTGAAGCCATCCGCAGCGGAAAGTTCACTGTAGGCAATATTAATGGGTTGATCCTTTATTTTAAGCAGTTAAAAGCCGCACACCAACCAGCAAAATAGTTAAGCGGAAGCTAAGCTATTATCCAGATGATCAAGAAAGTTGCGATAATGGCCGGTTTGCATGGCTTTGTTTTTCAATACAACAAAATCTGTAAAGATCAACTCGCGCGATATCATAAACCAAACAACAATGCATGGCCAGGCTTTCATATAATAATTGCTGATTATTTCCTCGCGAATGTATTTGGGAAATGCGTCGGTTAATCCCAAACCGGTAATCACTAATAAACATACCAGTAAAACAATATTGCGCCGTGTAAACGGATTATGTTGCATACATATCCATAACATTGCGCCCGTTACAGCAATAACATAAGTAGGGTGTTCAGACCCGGTACTAAATAAAACAACGGTCAACAAGGCGGACGCCAGTACCCTCAATCTAAACTGAAGATATTTAAACTGGTTAAACCGAAGTAAGGGCATACCAAATACCAGCGCGCCAAACATCAGGAAAGGATAATTAGGTAAATATGGGTTACCGATAATCCTGCGGCAAACACCCATAAATGAAATATCCTGCGCGGCATCGAAACCTATGTTTTGATGGTTTTTTTCCACTAAGGATTGATACCAATCGCTATAAGACTGCAATATAAAATGCGGACTGGCAATTAACATAGGAAGCGCAATAAACACAACCGTCCATATGGCTGCAGACACAACGAACTTACCTTTATTTTTAGAAAACATAAAGAAAGCGAGCCCAACAATGGGGTATAGCTTTACCAACGCGCCTAATATGATAAGCATTGTAGCCCAGCCGTCCTTCCCTTTTTCAACCAATATAAAGCTAAAGATAATGAAGGCCGTTATAATAGGATTAAACTGAATATTATGTACAGAATTGGCAAATTCAATACTACTTAAAAGCAGTACAAGCATTTTTACTCTATTGGAGACGGGTAACAAATGAATAGCCCATATTAACAATACCGCATTAATAAGGCTCCAAAAGAAAAGGCCCCAGCCATCGGGCATTATTGCGAATGGCGCTACCACTATACTGAACACGGGCCCGTAATGGTTCGAGTCGTAATATTCGGCCGGGTAAAGTTTATATAGATTTTTTTCAGCAACGGTATGGTGATATACCTGCTTAAAAATAAGGTAATTATTATACCGGTTTGGTTTAAATTTATATTGCCAGCAGAAAGCAGCCACTGCAATCCAAAGCAGGCACACCAGTTTGTAATTGGTTAAGAATGGGAATCGTTTAGTCATGTAACAAAGGGGTTACAAAGCTAATTTTTAGCATGAATATATGCAAGCCCCATTTGTGCATTTTTGCAAAAAGTTTACCCTTACAGGTTTTGAGCTATAACAAAGCCACTGGCCCAGGCCCATTGAAAATTATAGCCGCCCAACCAGCCGGTAACATCTACACATTCTCCACCAAAAAACACGCCTGGTATCTTTTTGGCCTCCAGCGTGCGCGATGATAGTTCGGTAGTAGCAACTCCCCCACGCATCACTTCGGCTTTATCATAACCTTTATCGCCGGCGGGTTTCACTTTAAACTGATGGATGAGGCTGCTGATACTTTCCAGCTCAGATTTACTTAATGAGGCCAGGTTTTTGTCAGCAGGTAAATACGGACTAAGCGCATCGGCAAACTTCCGGGTATATAAATTCGCAATTAGCGATAATAAAGGCTTTTTACCATATAACTTACGCTCCTGTTCAATCAGGTCAATGATGTTTTGCTGCGGCAGCAGGTCTATCATAATACTTTCACCGGCCCGCCAGTACGATGATATTTGCAAAATAGCCGGGCCGCTCAATCCCCAATGCGTAAACAGGATATTCTCTTCAAAACTTGCCCTATCGTTCCATACCCGGCAAAAAATGCTGTTGCCCGATAATTGTTCATACCAGGGCTGGTCTTTCCCTGTAATGGTTAAAGGTACCAATGCTGGTGCCGTCGGGATAATCTGCATATCAAATTTGCGGGCCATACGCAATCCAAAATCTGTGGCGCCCATTTTAGCTATGGGTAAACCTCCGCTTGTTATAACAACCCTGGCTGTTTTAATTTGCGATGATTTGCCATTGCGTTCATAGCTGATGATAAAATCTTGCCCATCCCGTTCAATATTTTTCACGTCAGTATCGCACCAAATATCCTGGGCCATATCCCTGCACAGATCGGTAAACACCTTTACAATATCCCGCGCCTTATCACTTTCAGGAAACAGTTGACCTAAAGTTTTTTCCTTCCCCATGATGCCATAGGTTTCAAAAAAGCTAATGGTATCCTCCACCGTCCATTGCGCGAAAGCCGATTTGCAAAAATGTTCGTTTTCAGAAATAAACTGCTGCGGCGATGCGTACAGGTTGGTATAATTACAGCGCCCGCCGCCGCTGATCAGTATCTTGGCCCCTACCTTGTCATTCTTTTCCAGCACAAGTACGCGCTTGCCTAAAAAACCGGCTTGTACCGCACACATAAGCCCGCAGGCGCCTGCGCCAATTATTATGGCGTCATAATCCAGATTGTTTATTAAATTTGTAGCCATGGGCGAAGTTGCGCAAATATCAGAATTTGGAAAGATATTGGTATTTATTATTACCGGATTTGTTTTGGTAGCGGTTACCTTGTTTGCGGGTAAGCTATTGGCGCCCAATAATTCTAATGCAGAGAAGCTGACATCGTACGAATGCGGTGAAGAACCAACCGGTAATGCCTGGGTGCCTTTTAATTCCCGGTTTTATGTAATCGCGCTAATATTCTTGCTGTTTGATGTGGAAATGGTTTTTATTATTCCTTGGGCTACCATATTTGGTAACCACGAACTAATAGCGACAGATGCTCGTTGGGGTAAACTAACGTTGATTGAAATGTTTATTTTTATGGGGATCCTGATATTAGGTTTAGTGTATGTTTGGCGCAAAGGCGACCTGAACTGGATAAAACCTGTACAGGAAATCCCGCACACCAATGTGATGATCCCATCGGCTTTGTATGACAAGGTAAATAATGAACAAAGCAGCTATGCCGTTAAAGAGTTTTCGGCATTAACAGAAAAAGAATTAGCCGCGGTAACAACCAATCCGGTTGAAAGTCCTTCGAATACTACAGCAACTTCAACTGCTGCTACTGCCCCACCGATAAGGAAGCCCATGTTTAAACCCACCTTTAAAAAGCCCGGAAATGAATCCTGAAAACATGAACGAGAGCGGTGGCGTAATGGTCACTAAATTAAACGACCTGATGAACTGGTCGCGCTTATCATCCTTATGGCCTTTAAGCTTTGGTATTGCCTGCTGCGCTATAGAGATGATGGGATCAATGGCATCAACTTATGATCTTGACCGTTTTGGTGTATTTCCACGTCCATCCGCCCGCCAGGCCGATGTGATCATTATAGCCGGCACCGTAACCTTTAAAATGGCCGAACGGATAAAACGCCTGTACGAGCAAATGCCCGAGCCTAAATATGTTATTAGTATGGGTAGCTGCAGTAACTGCGGTGGGCCTTACTGGCAACACGGTTACCACGTAGTAAAAGGTGTAGACAGGATCATACCTGTTGATGTATATGTACAAGGTTGCCCCCCGCGCCCTGAGGCTTTAATTGGCGCTATATTAGAATTGCAAAAGAAAATAGAGGGTGAACGATTAGTAGGATAAATGGCAATCCTGTAACTTGATACGTATTACAAGATTGCCATTACTTTAACTGAAAGTTTACTATTTGAACGTTGTTTCCAAAATCACCATCCTTCTATCGGCACTAAACTGCATGCCTACTGTTGATGAGTTTACCGGGCAGTTCACCATCACGGTTTCACCGGCCTTAACCTCCTGATCTACTGATTGGCCATTTACAGTTATTTTAATATTTAATGGCACATCGGCCGGGTTCCATACTTTGGTTATTGATGTTCTTTGCCCTTGCGGGATACGGCACCAGAACTGTGCTTTACCTATGTTATTGTTTTTATCAGCATCGGCTACAGCTGGGATATTCCCAAAACCACGCAGATAATATGGTCCCCATGCCCTGCGGCCGTAAGCTACATATTGTATGCCCGGGCGTGTATTAAAACCAGATGGGGCACCGGCAATTTCATGCCCTTCAGCGGTAATCGTTGTTTTTATTGATGTGTTTTTGCCCTTTAAAATAGCTTTAGGATTAACCATTAAACCACTATTAACACCTGTAAGCACCCCCTTTTCAGTTTCGTATACCCCCCACCTGATGGTTTCGGAGATCAAAGGATATTTCTCATGCCCTTTAGAGGTATTTGTATAAGCCACCAGGTTAGTAAGCATTCTTGTTGCTACCGGGTCTTTCCCCTCCCGGTTTATCAGATCGAGCCCTGTTACAAGCACGCTGCCTTTGCCGTTAAACATTTCGCCTATGGCAATGCTTTCCAGCGCTACACCAAAATTGCCTAATACCGCTATATCTTTTATATCATCCTTATTGCCTACTACATAGCCATCAGTTACGGGATAAACCGCCGGGAAACCTTTTTGCGTCAAATCCCAATCCGTATAATCCGACCATACTTTTAGTTTTTCGCGATCTATACCGGCGAAGACTTCATTATCTGGTCTTTCCGGATTAATATAATATCCGTTACGTGATGGACGCGGCTGTGGTGTATATTTAGGGTTGTCCAGATCTATTACTACATTTTTTACCGGGTGATTAAGGATAGCATTTAAGTTTGGTAAATGCAGACTATCCTGACGCAGGGCTAATACCCTGCCGCCATTCGCTACAAATTGCTTAACCGTTAATGCCTGACCCGCTAAGGCCGTTCCGGCAGCGTTCTCGCCTATTACCAGGGTTGAATTAGCATTGAGATTACTTAAAGATGTGACAGGCTTATAAGCAATCTTTAATTGGTTAAATGCCGCAGCAGTTTTGCCTGATGGATCGTAAAGCAGCACATTAGTGGTTTTTGGCGTAGTCACAAAACTGGTATTAGCCACAAACAAAGGATATATATTGTGTGATACCACTTTATCGCCTTGTAAAATCTTACCGCTCAGGCTGTAGTTACCTGTAGCAAGTGTGGCAGGTATCTTCACATTTAGTTTCTGCATCCAGGCGCCGTAATATTTAATTTCAGGCAATGCCAGGCTTTCTGATGAGTAAACTTTACCAGCCTTATCAGTTATTTCCCAAACAGCTTTAGCACCTTTCAGGTCATTAAAATCATCATCATCGTTTATTATATGTAGCACAGGTTTAATGCTGCTGCCTGCGTAAACTTGCGGTGTATAACATTCCCAGCTTAGTAATACCGGCTGATATGATATTTTGGTTTGCTCGGTAACCGGCTTAGGGTGCATATCGGCAAACTTCTCTACCGTATCCCAATTATAAAACAGAATAGTGAACGGAAATATGCCGCTCAATTCAGGGTTAATGGTGCGTAGCTGCCTAAAGGTCTCGGTAGCCCTCTGGAAAGTGAAGCTTTGATGTTCATCGGCCAGATGCGCTTGTTCATTTTCAGGTGCATGTCCTGTCCAGTTTAACTGCGAGCCGGGGTTCTTATGATCAGGCGTTAAATTGTACCGGCCATCCGGGCCGGTGTAATTGCCTACACATTCAGTGAACGTAATGGGCTGTACCGGCTTCTTAAATGGGATAATCTCGGAATTGTTGCGCACATGTAAAAAGGTATACGGCGAATTATAATACCAGCCCCAATAACGGTGTAGGTCGCAGATATCGCCCGCTACACCAAAACCGTAGCCCGCATTGCCTATGTATAACCGGGTTTCATCCCAGGTTTTCAGTTTGCCATGGGCATATTTTAAAAATCTCTGCCAGGCATCGCCCAGTTTGCCGCCATATTCTACCTCGTTGGTCATAGCATAGATCATCAGGCTTGGGTGATGCGATATCGGGCCGAATTTATCTTCTTCATACCAGGCCACAGCCTTATCATAATCAACAGGCGGTTTCTTTTCATCAACCGAACCACTGTAGTTACCTCCAAACACCATCATGCCCAACTCATCGCACACATTATACCAGTTCTCGTCATCAGGGATCCGGATGATGTTCACATGGATGCTTTTCATAAATTTCACATATTCCAGCGCAAACTCCCTGCTTTTCTCAACAGCGGCCGGAATACCACGCCCCGGCGGATTAATAGCAATACCGCGTAAAAATATAGGCTTGTGGTTCAGGTACAAGTTGCCGTCATGTGTTTCAAAAATACGGAAACCTACCCTGCGCCTCATTTCTGACTGATTGATTCCATCTGATGGCTTTATAGTTAATTCATATAAATAAGGATTGGTAGGCGTCCATAAAACAGGTGAAAGGTTAGTAACGGTTAAGGATACTTTTTCTTTACCGTTCTCGGTGTATTTATGCGCTTCAACTTTACCCTGCCAAAGCACTTTATTATCTTTTATAGAAGTTATAGTAGCCTGGTAGTTACTTACATTGTTTGTTGGCGCGGTTATAACAGCACGTACATAATTTGTGCCGCTAAAAACTTCGAGCCCGTTATCGGGTTTGTCTTTTTGTTTGGCAAAAGCAAACAGAGGAATGATCAGGCCGATCAGGATAGCTCTTTTCATGAATAATGATCTCATTTTTGTATCGGAATAACTGGTTTTAGCGCTAACATGCGCATTGGTTTCAGATGTACAAGATAGGGCGAAACCTAAAGTTACACACCGTGCAAATAGTTCACATATACCATACAGAAGTATCACTAAAAATTCATTAAAATAGATATCATAGTGTACATCTTCCAGGTATTGTGTAATAGTTGTTGTAGCATCCTTCGGGTAAAATTGGATGATATGACAGGTAGCAGATTACAAATAGCTATATACCTTAGGGCACCAATTAAACACAATGCAACCACCTTTAAAAGAACGACGGACAAATAAAACCGGTACTGTGCTGATAGTAGCGCTGGTAATAATTTTAATGGTACTTTTTGTATTTAACCTGGTAATATAACAAACAGGATAATATCCCGGAAACCAATTATTAAACCAATTTATAAACTAATGTATGAGACAATTTTATCAAAAATTGCTTAGGCTGCTGGTACTGCTTGTTGCCATAACCGGCATGCTAAAAACCACTGCTTATGCGCAACAAGGTATCCCCGTAACGGGAACTGTTATTGACAATACCAACCTGCCGCTAATAAGTGTTAGTGTAACTGTTAAAGGCAAACCAGGCGGCGTTGTTACCGATGCCAACGGTAAATTCTCGATTACCGTTCCTAACGAGCAGTCGGTACTTCAATTTTCCTATGTCGGCTATGTAGGCGAGCAACGCACGGTTGGCAAAACGCGCCAATTTAACATTACTATGACTGCCGATGCAAAAGGCCTTAACGAAGTTGTAGTGGTAGGTTACGGTACGCAAAAGCGGAAAGATATCACCGGCGCTGTAACTTCGGTTGATCCAAAACGATTAGAGAACCTGCCTAATACCAGTTACGTACAGGCGCTGGAAGGTGCGATACCGGGACTTACCGTTACCCAAACTGCCGGTGGAGCCGAAGGTAATAGTAACAGCATTGCCATTCGTGGCCGCCGTTCTATTTCGGCTCAAAACGATCCACTAGTAATTTTGGATGGTATCCCCTACAATGGTAGCGCATCCGACATTAATCCCGGCGATATCGCCAGTATAGATATACTGAAAGACGCTTCCGCAGCAGCTATTTATGGCTCCCGCGGTGCTAACGGCGTTATATTGATTACTACCAAAAAAGGTGTTACCGGTCCGCCTGTTATTTCCTACGACGGATCATACGGCGTACAAAAGCTGGGCAAATTGCCGCAGTTAATGTCTCCGCAGGAGTTTTACGATTTTAAAAATGCCCGTTACCCAGGTATCATGACTGCCTCTGAACAAGCCGTGCACGATGCTGGCAATTATCCCGATTATTTTAAAATGGGTACCCGCACCGGCAACCGTAATAACCAAAGTGTTTCTGTACGCGGGGGCGGCAATAATTCAAAATTCTTTGTTTCGGCTAACTACCTGGATGTCCAGGGTGTGACTGTTAACGACCTTTTCAAACGGCTATCAACCCGTGCAAATATTGATGTAGATGTAACCAAATGGTTAACCTACGGAACTGCTACTACATTGAATTATGACGACAGAAGCGGTTTAAACCCAACCATAACCGGCGATGGCAGCATTTATAGCTTTAACCCGCTTACTACCGCTTACAATGCCGATGGGACATTAACCGTTTATCCATGGCCCGAAAAAACAGCCTGGGCTAATCCTTTGTCACCAACCCTGGCAAACAATTCCGATCACACTTATTCCCTGTTTACCACCAACTATGCTATTGTAAAACTACCTGTTAAAGGTTTGCAGTACCGCATTAATACCGGTATACGGTATGCTGCAAGAAATAATTATACCTACTATGGCCGTAACAGCAAACGTGGCCTGGAAGCATTGGGCGAATTAAATAAAGTTGATGACCTTGGTACAGACTACACCATTGAAAACATCATCGACTTTAACCGTACATTCGGCAAACATACCATTGCTTTTACGGGCTTATATAGCTATGAAAATAATGTAGCGACAAACAATTCGTTAAATGGGCAAGGTTTCCCTAATGATGTGCTGACCTTTTACCAACCCGACCAGGCTTTAGCCTTGAAACCATCCAGCAGTTATTCAAAACGGACTTTGCTTTCGCAGATGGGGAGGTTAAACTATTCCTATAGCAGCAAATACCTGTTAACCTTAACCGCACGCCGCGATGGCGCCTCTCCTTTCGGCGAAGATAAAAAGTATTCGTTCTTCCCATCAGCGGCAATTGGCTGGAATATCAGCAACGAGGACTTTATGAAAAACGTAAGGGCTGTATCTAACCTTAAACTGCGTTTATCTTACGGTAGCAACGGCAACCAGGCGGTGGGCGTTTACAGCACATTCGCAGGCTTAGGTTCTACTCCATATATAAACGGTGTTACTACAGCTGCCGGTTATATCCCTAATAAACTGGGTGATAATTCATTACACTGGGAAACCACCAACTCATTCAACGCCGGCCTTGATTTTGGTTTGCTGAACGGCCGTATTAATGGCAGCATCGATGTTTATTCATCACATACACACGATCTATTGTTGAGCCGGTCCATTTCCACCGTATCCGGAGTTAGCCGCATCACACAAAATATTGGTAAAACGGCTAATAAAGGTGTTGATATTGGTGTTAACAGCACTAACATCCAGACTAAAGATTTTAGCTGGAGCACCAACGCTACTTTTACTCTTAACCGCAACAAGATTGTCGATTTATATGGCAACGCGAAAGACGATACCCTGAATACCTGGTTTATTGGTCAACCTGTAGATAATAACTTTGGTTACAAATATGGCGGCGTATGGCAAACAACCGACGATCTGACCAAATCGCCGCAACCAAATACCAAAGCAGGTTTTGCCAAAGTAGTTGATGTAAATGGCGACGGTAAGATCACCCCTTCCGACCGCACATTGTTGCCAGGCTTACAGCCAAGCTTTGCTTACGGTTTAGGCAATACCTTTATCTACAAAAGCTGGGCGTTCTATGTGTTTGTTTCGGGTGTGCAGGGCGTTACAAAAGATAACGGGGCACTGGTTGACAACGTAAACACTGAAGTAGAAAAAAACACTTATGTGAAAAACTACTGGACGCCAACAAACCCCACCAACGATTATTACGCCAACGCCAACCAGGTAACTGGATACCTTCCTAATATTTATGGCGTACATATTTTCCAAAATGCAAGCTATCTGAGGGTTAGGGATCTGTTGCTTTCATACTCATTGCCAAAATCCATCATGAATAAAATAAAATTCAGCAGGTTTAAGGTTTATGTAGAGGCACGCAACTTATTCACTGTTACACCGTGGAAAGGTTTCGATCCGGAACTGAGCGATCAGGCTGGTGGCATACCATTGCAGAAAGAGGTGATTTTTGGTATTAACGTAAGTTTATAATTAATAATAATTACGACAATGAAACTCTATTATAAAATATGTTTGGGACTAAGCCTGGGGGCTGCCCTCGCATCATGTAAAAAATCGGCGCTGGTTGAAAACCCGCCTAATATAATTGTTGCCGATAACTTGTTCAGTACTTATGATGGCTTTCAAAATGCTTTGAACGGACTGTATTATGAAGTGCGCCGCAGCCGTTCGGGGGTAAGCACATCCGACCCGGTGAACGATATGATGTTTGAAATGAACGTAATAGGTACCGACAACGGTTATGGTAACTATGTAACCACTAATACCGAAGGCATATTTAATACCTGGGGCGCGCTAAACAACGCCGGACAGGGCTATTACAGTAAAACATGGGCTTATTTATATGAAACCATTAATGCCGCTAACACCATTATAGGCCGCTCAGATGCGAGTACAGTATTAACTGCTGCCCAGCGTAATTCGGTACAAGCCGAAGCACGTTGCATCAGGGCATGGGCTTATCGCCATTTAACTTATTTGTGGGGCGATGTTCCGTTAAGATTAACCGAATCGACCGGTGAAAACATAAGAACAGATTATGACCGCACCCCTGTTGCCCAGGTACGCGCGCAAATGAAAACCGACTGGATATTTGCCGACCAGTATCTACCCGAAACCAGCAGCAATAACGGCAAACTAATTAAAGGCGTTGCCGAACATTACCTGGCCGAAACCTATTTGGCCGAAGGCAAGAACGACTCAGCAAAAATTTGGGCCACCAAGGTAACCAGTAATAATAATTATAGGTTAGTAACCGCCCGTTACGGCGTTAACGCCAGTAAACCCGGGACGGCATTTACTGATATGTTCTTAGACGGCAACTCAAACCGCAGCGAAGGTAACACCGAAGCTCTTTGGGTTTTACAGAATGAGATAAATGTAATTGGCGGCGAAGGCAATAATATTATGCGCCGCTACTGGGTTAACCGCTATTATTCCTTAACTGTTAAGGGCACCGATGGTAAATCAACCAGCCCCTTTGCCCCAAGTGCCGATTATGGCGGCCGGGGTATTGGCAGGTTGGGGCCAACCAAATGGGCTTTTAGTATTTATGAAAATACGGATGATCGCGGCAGCGATTTTGCCTGGAGATTTTCATACGCAATTAATACAAATCCGCCAAAGGGTTATACCTTGGGCCAGGTAGTCCCTGTTGACCGTACAGCCAAAGAAAAAGTGAGTAACCCTAATTATCCAAACACCCGCAAATGGGATTACACCAGTCCGCTGGATGTTAATGGTTCGCAAAGCTATAACGATCAGGTGTTTTTGCGCAGTGCCGATACCTGGCTACTGCTGGCTGAAGCTGATTTTAAACTGGGCGATATGCCCGGCGCGGTTACGGCATTGAATACTGTACGCAGGCGTTCTCATGCATCAGATATTACTGCGGCACAGGTAACCCTTGATTTTATTCTGGATGAACGCTCGCGCGAGTTATTTACCGAAGAAGAAAGGCGGTATACGCTGCTGCGTACCGACACCTGGTTGGCACGTACAAAATTAAATAATGCTATTGCAGGGCCAAACATTACAGACCGTGATAAGCTATTGCCAATTCCCCAGGATGTTATTGATGCCAACCTGACAAAAAAATTCCCGCAAAACCCGGGATATTGATCGGTTAAAGCAGATATTAGCTGAGTTATGACCATCCTGAAGAAAGCCATATTTTTAAATATCATTTTGATGATGATATGCCCGGTGGTTATTGTGCAAGCGCAAGATGGGAACGATAAACATTTTGATCTGTATATTTTAATGGGGCAAAGCAATATGGCCGGACGCGGCCCGATTACAGAAGACATAGCTAATGAACATAACGACCGCGTTTACATGTTTACAAAAGACAAGCAATGGGTGCCCGCCAAACATCCATTGCATTTTGACAAACCTAAAGTTGCAGGCGTAGGCCCCGGGTTAACATTTGGAATTACAATAGCGCAAGCTTATCCTGAAGTTAAAATTGGTTTGATCCCATGTGCCGTAGGGGGTACCCCCATTGAACACTGGGTGCCCGGGGCTTATGACCAGGCAACTAACACCCACCCCTATGACGACGCGGTGGAACGCATAACCGCCGCTATGAAGTACGGCATTATAAAAGGCGTTATCTGGCACCAGGGCGAAAGCAACAGCCGCCCCGACAAAGCAAAGGTATACCTTGCCCAGCTTTCCGAATTGATACAGCGCATCAGAACTTTAACTGGCAACCCAAACCTGCCATTTGTTGTTGGGGAATTAGGCCGTTACCGGCAGGCTTATGCTAATATTAATACCCAACTGGCTAAGCTACCGGATATGATACCTTATACCGCGGTTTCTACATCAGAAAACCTGGTGCACAAAGGCGACACTACCCACTTCGACGGGCCATCGGCGCAGGAAATGGGGCGTAGGATGGCTGTGCAAATGCTGAAGATCCAGGCATCGCAAAAGAAATAATGATCATCTACCTATGAAATTTATCAAACTGATCTTACTAAGCATTATCAGTCAAACTGCTTTTGGCGCCATTAAGTTGCCTGCATTGGTAGGCAGCAACATGATATTACAACAACAGTCTAAACCAGCCATCTGGGGCTGGGCTACGGCACGGGCACCTATCACCATAGTAACCTCATGGAATAAAAAGGTTTATACCGCAACTACCGACGCTAAAGGCGCATGGGAAGTAAACATAGCTACACCTGTTGCCGGCGGCTCATATACCATTACTATAACCGGCGATAATAGTAGGCAGGTATTAACTAACGTGCTTATTGGCGAGGTTTGGTTTTGTTCGGGTCAATCGAACATGGAGATGGCGCTTAAGGGCAACTCCTCGCCTATTTTAAATGCGAACGAGATTATCCTGAATGCCGATAATCCGCAGCTGCATTTGTTTACCGTAAAAACCGCTTATGGCCTTACACCACTTAATGATGTAAAAGGTCAGTGGACTGAATCGACATCAGAAACCGCCCGAAACTTTAGCGCAATTGCTTACCAATTTGGCGAAATGCTGCAAAAGAAACTACACGTACCCGTAGGCTTAATTGTATCGAGTGTGGGCGGCACTATGATAGAATCGTGGATGAGCAAGAGCAGTTTGTCAAATTTCCCGCAGGTAAGAGTACCTGAGACAATTGCGGACACCGTAAAGCAGCCCTGGAAACAGCCGACAGCTTTGTTTAACGGCATGATAGCTCCCGTTATGAATTATGGCATTAAAGGGATGATTTGGTACCAGGGCGAAAGTAACCGGCAAGAGCCGCAGTTGTATGCCAAACTTTTCCCGGCCATGGTGGCCGACTGGCGCAAACAATGGAGCCAGGGCGATTTCCCTTTTTATTATGTACAAATAGCACCATTTGGTTCGGTTGATAAAACCCGCAACGGTCCGCTAATACGCGAGGCACAATTAAAGGCCATGAGTTTAATACCTAACTCAGGTATGGCATCAGCCATGGATGTTGGCATGGAAAAGAACATTCATTATACCGATAAAACAATTCCGGCACACCGATTGGGGTATTGGGCTTTGGGTAAAACTTATGGCATAAAAGGGATTGGCTATAACGCGCCACTGCTAAAGAATATGACCATAACCGAAAACAAGGTTTTGCTTGCATTTGATAACGCGCCCTACCTGACATCACACGAAAAACCCCTAACCTTATTTGAAGTAGCCGGTAGCGACAAGGTATTCTATCCTGCAAAAGCTACTATTAAAATGAATACCGTTGAAGTTAGCAGCGATAAAGTACCGAACCCTGTTGCTGTGCGCTATGCGTTTAAAGAGTTTGCATAGCCGAATTATATAATAACGATGGCATACCTGCTTCATCATTCAGAACAGATGATTGGGATGATGTGAGGTAAGCGTAGAGATTAGTTAGCAGCTATCTTTTTAGGAAGTTAGGGTGCGTATCCCAAACACTTCCTTCAGCGCTTTTTTTGCTGCGTGATACCCGCACATGCCATGCACACCCCCACCTGGCGGCGTGGCAGATGAACAGATGTAAATACCTTTTGCTGATGTAGTATACGGTGAGCGCCGAAGTACCGGCCGGGTAAATAACTGCGTAATATCCATCAATCCCCCGTTAATATCGCCGCCAATGTAGTTTGGGTTATATTCCTCTATCTGGTGAGTATTGAACGTATGCTTAGCCAGTATCCGTTCGCGAAATCCAGGGGCAAAACGTTCTACCTGTTGTTCAATAATATCGGTCATATCTTTTTCCGATCCAGCCGGTACGTGGCAGTATGCCCAGCCAGTATGTTTACCTTCCGGCGCGCGGGTTTTATCAAAGATGCTTTGCTGGGCAAGCAATACAAAGGGTTTTTCGGGATGTTGGCCATTCCATATCATTTGCTCGCCTGCTGCAATTTCCTGCATAGTATTGCCCAGGTGTACTGTCCCTGCCTCTCTTGCTTCAATAGCCTTAAAGGGGATCACATCGGCCAGGGCCCAATCTATTTTAAAAACTCCTGCACCATACTTGTAACGTTCCAGCTGCCACTTATAAATTGATGAAAATTTGTGTCCGGCAATTTTAAGCAATTGACGTGGCGTAACATCAAATAAAAGTGCTTTGGCGGGAGGTAGTTGGTCAAGCGAGGTAATATATGTTCCTGTTTCAATAGCGCCGCCTAAGGCTTTAAAATAACCCGCCAGTGCCTCTGCAATTTTAACTGAACCGCCTTTGGGCATAGGCCAGCCTTTTAAATGTGCATTGGCCATTAATACCATCGCCACGGCAGATGTAGCCATATTACTAAGCGGCTGTATACTATGCGCCGCCATCCCTGCTAAAAGGGATTTGGCTTTTTCTGTTTTAAAATTTCTGGCCAATATGGTGGCGGGTTTTAAGCCATCCCAGCCAAATCGTGCCATGTTAACAGTGTGCTTTGGGATATGAAATGGCGCAAGTAATTCAGGGGCAAGATGTTGCCATGAATCAACAAGGGGTTGTATCAGCCTGGTATAAGCAGTGTCATCTATCCTTAATAATTTTGCCGTTTGGGGTAATGAATGTTTTAGAATGGCTGCCGTACCATCATCGAAAGGGTGCGCAGCGGCTATTTCAGGATAGATGTACTCCAACCCATAACCTTCAAGCGGTAATGTTTCAAAAAAAGGTGAAGCGGCCGCCAATGGATGAATAGCCGAACATACATCGTGCAAGTAGCCGGGTAGGGTAAGTTCTTCAGTGCGCAGGCCACCACCTATTTTATTTTTACCCTCAATAATTAAAACCGATAACCCATGCTGCTGCAACAGTATACTTGCCGCAAGCCCGTTAGGTCCCGATCCTACTATTACTGCGTCGTAATTCACTTATATGTAATGATAAAACGCAAATTACGAAAAAGAAACCGGGGATGAATTAGTAAAAGTCGGCGCCGTTAACCTCCATGGTCTGCGGATAAGAATTCCACATGGTATATACTTCCGGGTTTTCTTCTGTCGTAACGTTTGAAGAGTCGACCGGTGATACTGTGGTTTCGTTATTCAGCTTCTCATTAGCATGTGATAGTAATGCTGGTAAAAAGGTCATCAGCTCTACAGCCTGGTAGTATGTAAGTATCATAGTTAAGCGATATAAAAGAAATTGGTTTACTAATATACTTAACTTGCACAAAAATTGTTTTCAAATTTCATCTTTTTTTCATCTTCAACTTATTTGTTACAAAGCCTGATTTGCCGGGAACATTAAATAAGCTGTAAAATGCCGCTAACTACTGGATTAATGTTTTAATAATCAATTAGTTATGAATTTTAGCTTGTTAATATGACTGAGAGGTAAATTAGTGGGGCACATTTAGCACACATCGTTTCATTTTCATAAATTAGTTTTATGAAAACCAACCACAACCCTACCCGCTTTGCTGTTTTGCATAAAGCGAAGCCTTTTGTTTTAGGTATGCTGTTTTGCACAGGCATTACTATGGCACAAAGCAATAAACCTGTTATTGATGCTATTATAAAAGAGGAAACCACCAATTCGCAGCTGGAAAAACTGGCGCATGAATTATTTGATGGTATTGGCCCGCGTTTAGTAGGCACACCGCAAATGAAACAGGCTAACGATTGGGCTGTTGAAAAATACAAAAGCTGGGGTATTGATGCCCATAACGAAAAATGGGGCGAATGGCGTGGCTGGGAAAGAGGCATATCACATATCGATATGATATCGCCAAGGGTTAAATCGCTGGAGGGTACGCAACTGGCCTGGAGCCCGGGCATGGGCAAAAAAACCGTAACCGCCGAGGTGATCATACTGCCCGACCTGGCAGATTCAGTGGCCTTTCAGCAATGGCTGCCTAATGTTAAAGGGAAATTTGTAATGGTATCGGTAAACCAGGTAACCGGCAGGCCGGACGATAACCTAACGCAATTTGCGCTTAAAGAAACGATGGCCAAATTAAAGGCCGACCAGGCTGCAGCCACACAAGCCTGGGCTAAGCGTATACGCAATACCGGTTTTACTACTAAAACGCTGCCTGTGGCTTTAGAAAACGCAGGCGCCGCAGGTATTATCACTAACACATGGTCGGCGGGGTTTGGGGTCGATAAGATATTTAGCGCCTATACTAAAAAAGTTCCTACGGTCGATATCGCATTAGAGGATTATACCTTAATGTACCGCTTAATTGAGGGCGGCACCAAACCGGTTATCAGTATGCATTGCGAATCGAAAGAATTGGGCACTGTGCCAACGTTCAATACCATTGCTGAAATTAAAGGCACTGAAAAACCCGATGAATATGTAATGTTATCGGCCCACTTCGACTCGTGGGATGGCGGCACCGGCGCTACCGATAATGGTACAGGCACCCTTACCATGATGGAGGCCATGCGTATACTGAAACTGGTTTATCCGCACCCAAAACGCACGATACTGGTTGGGCATTGGGGCAGCGAAGAAGAAGGACTGAATGGCTCGAAAGCGTTTGTAGAAGATCATCCTGAAATTGTAAAGAACCTGCAAGCGCTATTTAACCAGGATAATGGCACAGGCCGTGTGATTAACATCAGCGGCCAGGGTTTTGCCGATTCAAAAAACTTTATCCCGCGCTGGTTAGCCGGTGCGCCTGATACTATTAAAAATCGTATTAAAACCAATTTCCCGGGCTCACCAAGCGGCGGCGGCTCTGACAATGCCTCGTTTGTGATGGCCGGCGCACCAGGCTTTGGCATCAGCTCGTTAAACTGGTCGTACTTTAACTATACCTGGCACACCAACCGTGATACTTACGATAAGATAATTTTTGACGATGTACGCAACAATGCCATGTTAGCCGCCATGCTGGTATATATGGCCAGTGAAGACCCGGAAAAAACATCGACCGTAAAAGCCGAAGGTGTGAAATGGCCGGTAGCTACAAAGGCTACGCGACGGGGAATGCTGGATAAGTAAGGTGATTTTGGAATCCGAATTTTTGATTTCGGAATTGTAGAACACAGCACGTCATTGCGAGGAGTGAAACGACGTGGCAATCCCTGATAGGCAGAGCAGATAAGCAAATCGGGGATTGCAACGCTACGCTCGCAATGACGTGTTTTGATTTATATTACAATGCACATGCATTTTCATCCATACAAAACACCCGATTACCGATACATTTTGCTAACTATGTGATAATAAACAGTTGTTTTGTACATGCTGCGCTTTAAAGCTACTTACGTTATCCATGCGGCCGGCTGGCTGCTATTCCTGATATTTCCCCTACTATTCCTGAATGACGGGTTGAAAGGTAACAGCACGTGGGTATTGTTCGCTTCATCATATTACTGGCTGTTTTGCCTTACCTATATGGTGATGTTCTATTTTAACCTGGGGTACCTGATCCCTAAATTATTGCTGCGCAAAAAGTATGTCATCTACAGTCTGATTATTATTTTCCTGTTGGGATGTGTTTACTTCCTGCAGCCATTTGATAAGTTATTAGCGCATAATCCACGTGTACAGGCGCAATTGGCTGCACAACAGGCAGCGACAGCACATCAGCATTATTTAGATAGCGTAAAAGAAAGCCATCGCTACTTTGGCCCTCTTCCCCACCAGGACCTGCGTATGCAAGACCCAACAGTAAAACCGGCAACAGGTATTAGTCCGTTGCTGGCACACTCGCGTAATATTGATACCATAAGTTTGGTGATCTTTGCCTTGATGATGGCATTGAGTATAGCCATAGGTACTGTGCAACAATGGCAAAGTACCGAGCAGCGCGTAGTGAAAGCCGAGGCTGAAAAAGCCAATGCCGAACTCTCCTTCCTGAAGGCGCAGATAAACCCGCATTTCCTGTTCAATACGCTGAACAATATTTACACGCTATCCATCAGCGATAGTGAACACACATCAGATAGTATAATGAAGCTATCTAACATTATGCGCTACGTTACCGATGAGGTTAGCGAGGATTTTGTGCTGCTACAGGATGAGATCAATTGTGTAAATGATTATATTTACCTGCAACGCTTGCGCCTGGGTAAAAAAACCAAGGTAAGTTTCAAAATAACAGGTACCATTACTACGCAACGCATTGCCCCATTGATATTGATACCGTTTGTAGAGAATATGTTTAAATACGGTATAAGCAAGCAGGAAGAGAGCGCCTTAAATATTGAATTGGTAGCCGAGGCTCAAACTATTACCTTTTATTGCTCGAACAGAGTTTTTAATAATCAGTCTAAAAACCCTGAGCGTGCGGGCGTAGGAATTGCCAATACCAAACAAAGGTTGCAATATATTTATCCCAAAAAGCATTTGTTGAATATTGAGGAAAAGAACAATATATTTAAAGTGAAGTTAACTTTACATACCTGATATTACACATGGCACCTTTAAAATGTATAGTTATTGACGACGAACCACTGGCCCTTGAGCTGATGTGTAAATACATTGGCAATTTCTCGCAATTGCAATTAGTGCGATGCTTTGAAGATGCGATATCAGGTGCTGAATTTTTGGCCAAAAACCCCATAGATGTACTTTTTGTAGATATAAATATGCCCGACATATCGGGTATAGACCTGGTACGGTCATTAGCCGAGAAACCTATGGTAATATTTACCACAGCTTACAAAAATTTTGCTTTTGAAGGTTTTGAATTAGAGGCTTTAGATTATTTATTGAAGCCTATTGATATTACGCGGTTTGGTAAAGCCGTTGAAAAAGCTGTTGAATTTCAGCAATATAAAACGGCGCAGGGAAACGCAAGTCAGCAAGAAAGTTTATATGTATATTCGGAATACCGCATGGTTAAAATAAACCTGAACGAGATAGAATATATAGAAAGCATGGAGGATTACATTAAGATCCATACCTCCGCGTCGCCTAAACCCATACTTACCCTTATGCCGCTGAAAAAGGTTTTGGAAAAGTTACCGGTCAATCAATTTCAGCGGGTGCACCGTAGTTTTGTGGTGGCCACCGGTAAGATCAAATCCATCCAAAACCGAAAAATACAATTGGCAAACGCCGAACTACCCATTAGCGACAGTTACAGCAATTTTGCGAAAGAATGGGTAAAAAAATATTAAATAGGCTTATTCCAGGTAATAATGCTTAATAGTGTTTAAGCCCTTGTCCAGTTCATAAACCCAGGGGACAGCGGTAGGTATTTCTAATTTGGTTACATCTTCATCAGATAGGTTATCCATGTATTTAATTAATGCCCGCAAACTATTGCCATGCGCGCAAATAATTACCTTTTGGTTTTGCCTGATAATCGGTACAATGATCTCGTTCCAGAAGGGTAACACCCTATCCATGGTTTCGCTTAGGTTTTCGGTTAGTGGTATTTCCCTGTCGGTTAAGTCTTTATACCTTAAATCATGACCAGGATAACGCTGATCTTCTTTAGTCACTGCCGGCGGGTGTTCGTTAGGGTCGCGGCGCCATTTTTGCACTTGCTCTTCGCCATATTTAGCTATGGTTTCATCCTTGTTCAACCCTTGCAAAGCCCCGTAAAAGCGTTCATTTAAACGCCACGATTTGGTTACCGGTATCCATAAATGATCCAATTCTTCCAATATATAATGCATGGTTTTGATAGACCGTTTCAGCACCGAGGTAAAACCAGCATCAAAATTATAATCATATTTTTTCAGCACCTGCCCGGCTTTGTGGGCTTGCAGGCAGCCATCTTCGCTCAAATCAACATCTGTCCAGCCTGTAAAACGGTTTTCGTGGTTCCATAAGCTTTCGCCATGGCGTATTAAAACAACTTTTTGCATACATCATTATTAACGGCAAACAAACCTGCCTGTTTGTAAAAATACTTGATAATTATTTGCAAATAAATTAGATTGCCACTTCAATCTCCATTTAAACCTAAAATAATATGATCCCTACAACACCTGTACCTGTAAAGGATGGCATTGCTAATCCTGCGCCGCTTGGCCTGTGCGCCTTCGGCATGACCACTGTTTTACTTAATCTGCACAATGCGGGCTTCTTTGAATTAAATTCGATGATATTAGCTATGGGCCTTTTCTATGGCGGTCTGGCACAAGTTGTTGCTGGCATTATCGAAGCTAAAAAGAACAATACCTTCGGCTTAACTGCATTTACTTCTTATGGGTTCTTTTGGCTATCACTGGTTGGCCTCATTGTAATGCCTAAATTAGGCTGGATAGATAAAACTTCCGGGCCTGCGTTTTCCGCCTATCTTGCCATATGGGGCCTATTTACCTTTCTTCTGTTTTTCGGCACATTAAAACTAAACCGGGCGTTGCAATTTGTATTTGCAACTTTAACCATATTGTTTATCCTGCTGGCTATTGATAAAGCTACTGGTAATGAAAGCATTAATCATTTAGCGGGTTATGTTGGTATAGTTTGCGGTGCATCAGCCATTTATACCGGCATTGCTAACGTATTGAACGAAATTTACGGCCGGGTTGTATTGCCTATCGGCCCGGTTGCGTAAGTATATTCAGATCTTCCACATTTTGTCATTGCGAGGAACGAAGCAATCGCACACAGGCAGAGTGGACAATATATGTCCCCGATTGCCACTTCGTTCCGCTTCCCGCAATGACATTTTTTGTTTATAATTCCGTTACTTTGCCATTGTGAAAGATTACAAAAAATATTACCTGCTTCCCGCAACTCCTGAGGAAATTTATACTGCGCTAACCAATCCGTTCACTATAGAATTATGGACAGGCGAACCGGCAATAATGTCTACCGAACCAGGCTCGGAATTTTCCATGTGGGATGGTAGTATTGTGGGTAAGAACATTGAGTTCATTGAAAACAAAAAGATAGTTCAGCAGTGGTATTTTGATGGCCAGGCCGATGCATCTATTGTAACCATTAAATTGCATCCGGACAAAGACGGAACATCTGCCGAACTGAGACATACCAATATACCTGATGAAGCTTTTGATGACATTAGTGAAGGCTGGAACGATGCTTATTTTGGTGCATTGGCTGAATTTTTTGAAGGGATATAACCGTTACCCTGATATTAAACATAAAACAGGAAAGCCGCTTTACGCGGCTTTCCTGTTTTATATCCCTTACCTTAAATCGTTACCGGCTCATCAGCTAAAACACCTATCGCAGGAACAGGAATCGGCGCCACGGTAAGATGCTCGGCGTAAAAACGTTTCTTGCAATCGTGATATTCACTTACCGCGCCAAAAAAATTCATGGTTTTAATAAAATACCAGGCCAGGTCAACCTGGTGTGGTTTAAAGCCTGAACGCGCGCTTTTCGGGTACAAATGGTGGTTATTATGCCACTCGCCCGCTACAATGCCCGGCCAGGCCTGGTTAACCGACATATCATCACGGTTGTAGTCGATACCCTCGCGGCGTTTATCCTTGCCTTTGCCATGGCCTTCGTAATTAAACGTACGTACACCTACCGCCCAAACACCGGCTGCCCCAAATAAGGTACAAGCCAGCGCATGCCCGCCAATCAGAAAAAATACAAAGTACCAGAACGACCAGCTTAAAACAACAGATAAAACTGTGCGCAGCGGGTTGGCCAGCGTTCCATATTTTTGATATTGAGCAAATGTGTTTACATCTACACCCGTATGCTTCATCAGTTTAACACATCTGCCATAATCTTTAGCATCCATTGTCCGGGCTATTGGTTGATGATTAACATCAGCCAAAAAGCAATAAAGAAAACCGCCTGTTGCGTTATACGGATCGCCCGGCTGATCTGATTTAGCATGGTGTACATGATGTGATATCACATAAATTTCTTCGGGTATGATCTTAATAGTAAGATTTTGTGTAAAAAAACGCCAAAAGCCATTGCGGAACTTATAAGCACGATGGGTGCAATAACGATGATGCCAAATGGTACCATGTGTGCCTAATACTATCATGCTGTAAACAAAAGCTGCAATTAATAATTTATAAGTGAAGAATTTAAAAATGAAAAGGAATAAGCATGGGGCTAATATTAACACCATGGTCCAGCTCATAAAAGAAAGCCAGTTTTTTTTATCGCGAAAAATGTTCAATCTTGAAAAAAATTCGGTAATGATTTGTTTTGGGGACGGTTTAATCAACATACCTGTTTTGTCCTTCCATCCATAAGAAGGCACCTCCAGCACACTATCTAAAAATGTCATTAAGCTTTAAATTAGGGTTTAATCAATATCGCAAAAATTGCAATTTGTGTAAGATAAGGTTTTTAATGTAACCTACACATTAATTCTAACATTAATAGCTGTTGCTTATAATGTTACCGCCCTGAAGCAGCAAGCGGTAAAGGGAGCGTAAAATAAAAACAGCATCCCTGGCCTGCTATGGCCTCAACCCTCAGTTCGCCTTTATTTAGTTCTATTAATTCCTTACAAAGCAATAAACCCAGGCCTGTACCAGTTTCGCCCGACGTACCCCTTTGCGAAAAATGCTGGTTGGGCATAAACAATTTTTCAGCTTCAGCAGCATTCATCCCTACCCCATTATCGTCTACACATATTTCCACCTTGCCGTTTTTAATTTTAGAGGTAACTATAATGCGACCGTTAGGATTAGTAAATTTTATGGCATTACTAATAAGATTGCGCATAATTACCTTTATGTGGTTTGGATCGACCCATACATTGATTGAATCGTCGCAATTATTAATTAAGGAAATATTTTTGTGCTGTAATTGATGTTGAAAGGTTTCCTGCATTTCATCAGTTACTTCGCAAATGTTTATAGCAATAGCAGATACATTCTGACCTTTTATCTGATTTCCTGCAAAATCTATCAAGTTAGCCAGGGTTAATTCGGCCCCCTTTACGATAGGTGCAATTTCTAACATTAATTTTTTTACCTCGTCTGCAGTGAGATAATCGTTTGCAAACATATCGGTTATACCGGTTAAACTGGCAATTGGCGTACGCAGGTCGTGCCCAATAATGGCAAGCAGTTTATCTTTTAATTTATTTACGTTTTCTAAATCGGTACGCTGTATCTCTATTAGCTTTTTTTGCTCAAAAAGCACCTTATGCTGTGCCTGTAACTTTGTGTTTAACTGATGCTTTTGTTTATAATAAACAAATATGACTATCATAAAAGTTAAGGCGATAACTAATAATATTACCAGTAACGCAATGGTTCGGTGCTGGGTATGTATCAGGGCTTCGTTGGCGTTGTTATCAATATTGGTCTGTTCAATGCGGTTAAGCTTATCATTCAAAACAAAATAATCTTTAATAAGCTTAAGCGATTTCTCGTTATTTAAAATAGCAATCTGCTTGTATATTTCATTGGTTATGCCTTGCATTTGCATGGCTTGCCGCAAATTTCCTTCCTTTTTATAAACTTCTTTTAGAACATTTAATGCCCGTAATTTTAATTCCGGCGATCCTATCGTATCGGCCAGCAAATAGCCCTTATTAGCATAAGCGGTTGCTTGCAATAAATTATTTTTTAATACAAAAAGCCGCGATTGATCTATCATTAAAACCGATCGCAGGCGTTTATTGTGCAGGGTTAAAGCTATTTGTCTGCAGGTATCTAAAGCACGTTCTGTAGCATCAATCCGGCCTTGTTTAAGATATATTTGACCAAGCCGGCTATATAGTATCCCTATTAAATTATCATTTTTAGTAAGCCGGCTGTATTTAAACGCGGTATCAATATATCTTAAGCCCTTTTTAAAATCGCCCTCCGCATTGCATAATGATGTATACTCAGTATATATTTCGGCCTTACCAGCTATATCGTTACCGGCTAACTTAAGCGCCAGATCAAAAAAGTGCGCGGCCGTATTAAAGTTCTTAAGTTCGGTATAATTACGTGCTATATTGCGGTAACAGCTTGATAATGCAAGTTTGTCGGTTTTTAAGTATGGTACTGCCAGGGTTAAATAAAACTGGCTTACCGGCAAAAAAGATTGCACCCAATAGCTTACGCCAATAATATTAAAACTGTTGCCTACACCTAAGTCGTACTTTATCCTTTTTGAATATACCAATGCCTGTTCAGCTATTTTCCGTGCGGCATCCGGGTCTTTTAAAACTAACAGGCGGGATTTTTGCAGAAGTAACTTTATGGTGGCAATGTCGGATGCCACAGGTATACTATCCTTCTTCGCAGCAGGGAAAGCATGGAACGAAAATGATACCAGTAAAAATAAACCCAACCAAAGCTTCATGCAAAAGGTGTTATTTTTTTCGTGCTTTATTAATTTGTATTACGCAACGTTCACCTTTAAGGTTCTGTTTACATTCATCTAAATCCATTTCCTGGTTATTTTGCCTGGCCTTGTCTATGGTATTTTGTTTTTCCTCCTTACGCCGGCGGGCTTCTTCAAACCGCCTCACCTGTTCCTGATTTTCCAATATAAGGCCGGGTACTTCCACAGGCTTATTTTGTTCGTTTTTAGCAACCATGGTAAAATAGCTGGTGTTGGTATGTTTTATCACATTGGTTTTTACGTTTTCAGATATCACTCTGATGCCTACCACCAGCGATGTTCTGCCTACATAATTTACCGATGCCATAAGTGATACCAATTCGCCAACCTCAACAGGCTCCAAAAAGTTAACGGTATCGATAGATGCTGTAACACAGTAATTACCAGCATGTTTAGCGGCGCATACATAAGCTACCTTATCCATTAATGACAGCAGGATACCCCCATGTATCTTCCCGCCAAAATTGGCATATGAAGGGATCATTAATTCGGTGATGGTAGTTCGGGAAAAGTGTACAGACTTGTATCCTTGTATATTTTCAGGTGGTCCGGGCATTGTCAACAGTATTAAGAGGTTACAAGTTTAAACAACATAAAGGGCATTTCTGCAAACGGGCTGTTATTTATTTTAGCAGCTATTAAACCACTTGAAATTATGGTGTCAAACATAGTATATTGCCTAAAATCCCAAGCTAAGTGAAAATTATTTTCTTTACCATCTGCACCTTATTATTGTCTTTGTCAACCCTGGCCCAGGAAACCCTTTTGCAGGCACAAAAACTAACTAAGGATATTGTATTAATATACAATGTGTTAAAGGATAATAAACAAATAAAGGATGGATTGTTCCAGGCCAGGTATCAAAAAAGCAAAGCATTGGCCAGCGGGCTTTATAGAAATGATAAACGAGTGGGCGTTTGGCATTTTTTTGACAAGCAGGGCACATTGACACAAAATTTTGACTATGACAACAACAGGCTAACCTATGAGGCCCCGGACGATAGTAATTTCACCTATGTAATAGATAAAGATTTTAAACAAACCGATACGGTCACCAAACCCATTAGAATTGGTGGTAGATGCTATGGTTATATCCCTTACTTATTACTTTTTCAGAAACCGGCAGACTTATTGTATTATGATAGAGAATCCATTTCAGTTACGCTTGAACTTTTGATAAGCCCGGCCGGGAACCTGGCCGATTACACTATACACCTGTCAGGATTTGAGTATAAGAATGATTTAAATGTGAATATCAACTTACTTAATGCCGAAGATAAAATATTCGTCCCTGCTACCATGAATGGAGAACAAATTGCATCGCGGATCCTTGTCCGATGTAAGATGGACAATATCGGCAGATTAGTACTTTAGTTATAAGTTAAACTATTTTGTCATTTACTTCAACAATAGTTTAATTTTGAAGAAAAAAGGTAAGTGAGCGACTATAAGAAATTAAAAAAATTCCATAGCTTTTTTAAATTTAAAAGGGATTTCAGGGCCAACAGTATCCGTAACGTGAAAAGTTACGAGATTGTATTGCTTTGGTTGCGTAAGTTTCTTACACGTACCCAGTTTTTGATCTTATCGGGTATACTAGTAGGTATTACATCTGGCTTTGCAGGTGTATTGCTAAAAAGCCTTGTACATTATATTCATTATCTCATCACCGCCAAATTTCAGTTCGAGCAGCAAATTATTTTTTACATAGTTTTCCCTGTAATGGGTATAACACTTACTGCGCTGGTAGGTGTCATATTTTTTAAAAAAGGCCACGAACGGAAAGGGATACCCGCCATACTGTATGATATAGCGCAAAATTCAAGTATGGTGCCCCGGGTAAAAATGTATTCTCAAATTATTCAAAGCGCCCTCACAATTGGTTTAGGCGGCTCAGCAGGGTTAGAAAGCCCTATAGCAGTCACCGGTTCGGCCATTGGTTCTAACTTTGCCAAAACCTACAACCTTGATTATAAGGATCGCACCCTTTTATTGGCTGCGGGGGCCACAGCCGGTATTGCATCGGCTTTTAACGCACCTATAGCGGGTATTATGTTTGCCTTCGAGATTTTGCTTACCGGGGTAGTATTTACCGATTTTATTCCGCTGGTAGTGGCCGCTGTATGCGGCAGCCTTGTTTCGCGTATTGTTTTAAAGGAGGAAATATTATTTCAGTTTACCGCCAGGCATGCTTTTAACTATAAAAACATTCCATTTTATCTGGTATTGGCATTGGGCTGTGGGTTATACGCGCGTTATTTTGTGGTAACATCGCAATGGGTTGAGCACCAGATTAAAAGATTAAACTTACGCCCCTTACAAAAGGCTATTATTGGCGGCGGCATCCTTTCTCTGTTATGCCTGTTGGTCCCGCCTTTATTTGGCGAAGGTTATCAAACTATAAAGGCCCTTACCAATGGACATATTAAAGAAATTGTCGGCGTCAGCTTCCTTAAATATTTTGATTATCGCGCCTGGTTTGTGTTGCTTTTTCTGGGTTTTATTTGTTTGTTAAAGGCTTTTGCAACATCTGTAACCATTTTTAGTGGTGGCTGCGGGGGTAATTTTGCCCCATCGCTATTTGCCGGCGGTGTATTTGGTTATTTTATTGCAGTGTTATGTACGCAGTTAGGTATACAGGATGTGCCCACTACCAATATGATATTGGTTGGAATGGCCGGCGTAATGAGTGGTGTGTTATATGCCCCGCTTACGGCTATATTCCTGATAGCTGAATCCAGTTCGGGGTATGATCTGTTTATCCCGCTGATGATTGTCTCTGTAATTTCCTACCTGATCGCCAAACGGTTTTCACCAATATCGCCCGAGTTAAAAAAACTTGCCGAAGAAGGCCAGATATTTACCCGCGAACACGACAAAAATTTACTATCGTTAATGCATACCTATGATCTGGTTGATAAAGATATACAGGTAATTGATAAACACGCTACGTTTAACGAATTGATAACCCTGATAAAAACAGGTAAACGAAATATTATTGCAGTAGTTAATAAAACAGGTGGATTAGAAGGTATTATCCGGCTTGAGGATGTGAGACCTGTGATGTTCAATAAGGAACTGTACGAAAGCCTCGACGTACAAAAAATTATGATCACCCCTCCCGCTGTGATCGATTTAAACGACGACGTGCGTGATATTATAAAGATATTTGATGAAACAGGTACCTGGAATTTACCGGTGATTGCAACAGGTAACTTTGTGGGCTTTATTTCAAAGTCGGCTATACTGAACCGCTACCGGGAGTTACTTAAGGAATACTCAACTTAAAATAAAAAGCCCTCCGGATAATATCAGGAAGGCTAATTTATTCATAGGTGGGTGTCGTTTTATCCTTTCATTACGCCTATCTTATTACCTTTCCAGTCAGGGAATAAAACCTGGTCGTTGTTTATCTTCAGATGCTTGTCTGCAACCTCACTAAACACACTGCGGAAGTCGGTAGTAACGGCTAAATCGCGGCCGTCTTCAAGGTTATCTACCGATAACGGTTTAATATCGCCATGAACAATACCGCCATTAACATCGGCACCTAATATAAAGTTACATGATGCACGCCCGTGGTCGGTGCCGCCGGTGCCGTTTTGGTGTACTGTACGGCCAAACTCAGTCATGGTCATTAAGGTCACATCATCCTGGTAAGCGCTAATATCATTCCAAAAAGCTACAATACAATTACTCAAATCGTTTACGTTACGGGCAAAAATACCGGTATCGCTGCCCTGGTTAAAGTGTGTATCCCAACCGCCCGATTCGGTGAAGGCAATCTCCAGCCCAACATCCATTTTTATTAGCTGTGCAATTTGTTTAAGTGAATTGCCCAGGGCTGTATTTGGATAATTGGCATTAGCAGCAGGCTTATAATTCCTTACATCGTTTTTTTGCAGCATTTTAACTGCATCAAAACTTTCCTTACCGGTTTCCTTTAACAGGCCCGATGTTGTTTGCCCATAAAGGTCTTCAAAGCTTTTAGCCGCCATGTTGGCGCCGTTAGGGTTACCGCGCATCTGGATGGCAAAATCCTGAAGGTTACTGATAGCCACTGACGGATGATCGCCGTAGAATGAACGTGGCAGCGAAGAGGTTAAGCTAACTGCCTGGAAAGGCGTAGCAGCATCGTGTCCCAATAAACCTACTGCCCTGTTTAGCCAACCGCTGCTGGTACCTTTGTTGAACGGTGTACCTGCTTCCATATAATCCTGCGCATCAAAGTGCGAACGGGTGTTATTTGGCGAGCCGATACCATGCACAATGGCTAAGCGTTTGTCTCTAAATAAAGGTTCAAACGCGCTCATTGACGGATGCAGGCCAAAACGGCCGTCCAAATCTATCAATGGCTTTTGGTTGCCTCCTTTGGCGGCCGATAAAAACAGTGTCGGTCTGGCGGCTTTCAGGTTTTCATCGGTAAATGGCGTTACGGCCATCAGGCCATCCATAGCGCCGCGCTGAAAGATGCAAACCATTATTTTTTTCTTTTTATAAGGGCCAACAAATTTACTGCTGGCAGCGGCTTCGGCTAAAAAAGCCGGGATACCGCCCATCAGGCCGACACCCAAAAGTGCCATACCGCCCGATTTTAAAAAACCTCTTCTTGATACCATGATCTTGTATGTTGTTTTAATAGGGTAAATTATCTTCTTTGAAACTCGGGCGAACCAACTATAATACCAACTACCTGCGATAGCATGCTGTTATTGCCTGGGGCGTTAGCCATAGCCTGGTAACCATTTTTGCCAAAGTTTTTACGCGCCCCTTTGCCTTTTGGCATATCTGCATTTGCCATCATCATATCCTGGCTCCCCGTCATATCTGGTGTTGCAAGAGGCGCCGATTTATCGGCCGCGTCGCTTATTTTTTTGCTCAGGTTAGGGTCATTCAGCATTGGTGTTAACTGCTTTACTGTCGCGTCTAAATTGCGTTCGGGTAATATCAGTTTGCTGTAAATACCTAGGGCCGCTTGCGGGCTTTCAGGTTCGTGATGGTTGTTTAATGCCGCAAGATCAATGCGTACACCAGGTATCCGCTGCGATGCCAGCGCTAAACCAAAATTCATACGGTTTAACAGGGCGCCTGTATTTATCCAGTACTGTCCTTTATCAGGGAAACCTGTTGGTGCCTGGTAAGCATATAATTTCTGGCCCATTTTATTGGCCCAGCTATACAATTGATATGGCTGGTCTATCCGGGCGTTTAAACCGCGTACCGAACTGATCACCAGTTCAAAAGGCGATTTGGTTTTTTCGCGTATAGATGAGGCGCTCCAGAATTCGGGGGCCGATACCATAGTGATCAACACTTCGCGGATATCGCCGTCTTTATCTTTAAAAGTTTTAGCCATTTTATCCAGCAGTGTTTGCGGCGGGGTATCGCTTACAAAACGTACAGCCAGTTTGCGGGTAATAAATTTAGCTGTTGATGGATGGTGTGCCAGCATGCTTAGCAGGTCTACCCCTTCCTGGTAACCTTCATTACCAAAATGGTGGCCTAAAACAACTTTATTGCCAGTATCATGCCTGTTTGGGGTGAAAAGAAAGTCACCATCGTGCACAAAGCCGCGTTCTTTCATTCTCTCCTCGCCACCCATTTTTAATAATTGCTGCATCATACCACCCGCGTTGCCATAGGTGCCCATTGGGTAAACCGTCCATCCGGTCAATACCCGGGCTGCCTGGGTAACATCGGCCTGGGTGTAGCCACCGTCTACGCCTAAAGTGTGCAGTTCCATTACTTCGCGGGCATAATTTTCATTCAGGCCTTGCGTTTTACGAGCCTTTTGAAGTTTTTGGATAGTCGCGGCCATTTGCGGGTTATCTGCTGCTTGTTTTTGCAGCATTTCTAAACGGCGTTTGGCTTGTGGGTTTTTATCCTGGTTAGCATTAGCTCCCGAGCTGGTAAAGTTATCCAGGTAATAAAGCATGGCCGGCGATTTTGCTGTGGCCAGCAACAGATCGCCAAATTTACCGGTTACGTTCGGGCGTATCACGTCGCGCTCGTAATCGGGTATAAATTCCGCGCAATCATTTTTTGTGGTCGATACATTAAAGTGGTTAAACCAAAAATCTGTCAGTACTTCATGTAACTGGTTATTACTATAAGCCGCACGTAGTACTTTTTGGTTATAAAACTGGCGAAATAATTCCTGCTGTGGCTTCATGCCCTTCTTTTGCATATAGCTTAGCAGCATATCGCGGTATTCCTTCTTATCTGTTTTAACCGAATCCTTGTTTACCAGGCCATCTTTTACTGCCATGCGTAATACAGCCCCGGCTTTAGGATAGGTTTCGGCTATCTCTTTATTACTTAGTTTAAGTGCATCATACTTATCCAGTAAGGTGTTTAATGAATCATCGGGCAGGTTGCCATCTAATTGCTGTTCAAACCACTTATCAAGCCCCATTTTAACTACCGCGTCAATTTGACCCGGAGTAGGCCCATATGTAAAACGACTAAGCAAATGCGCGGCGGCCTGTCGCTCGGTTAAACCTGCCTGCTTATATGGAAGGTTAATTTTTGCCTTCCCGGCACTGCGGTCGGTAAGGAATGATGATAGTACGGCTATTCCGCACAACATCATCACCAGCATGGTAAAGTATTTTAATGGGGTTTTCATAATAATGATACAGTTATTATCAGGTGATTTACGTTCAGTATGACGTAACTAATTTTATTAGGTTTAATTGCAAATGAAAAAATTATGAAATTTTTATGACAAATCAATTCTGTCCTTAATAACGATGGGTTTTGAGCCCCATCACTATAACAAGATAACAAAGAAATGTTTAATTATATACAGATTATTTGTAACCATTGTTGGTTCGTCATCATCTAAAAAAGGCATGATGGTCCTATTCCAAAAATCTTACAGACATATACCCTATCATTCATTTTTTTGTATCTTAACCAACAAAAAACTTACCCCGAATTATGAATGACAAACCGCTTATCCAGATAAAGAATCTGTCGAAATCATATGGTGATAAACTGGTATTAAAACATCTGACACTTGATATTTTCCCTGGCCAGGTTATCGGTTATATTGGCCCTAACGGGGCAGGTAAATCAACCACGGTAAAAATACTTACTGGTCTTATTCCCGATTTTAATGGAGGAGTAGTGGTAGATGGCCTTAATATGGCGACCAACCCGCAGGAGATAAAGAAGCTGATTGGCTATGTGCCCGAAAATGCCGAACTGTATGATGTGCTTACCCCTATGGAATACCTTGACTTTATTGGCAAACTGTATAATATGGAGGAAGGTGTGTTGTATGATCGTGCTAAGAAATTATTAGTGGCTTTTGGCCTGGGTGATAACATTAATGCGCGTATGGACACCTTCAGCAAAGGCATGAAGCAAAAAGTGTTGCTAATATCGGGCATTATCCATAACCCTAAAATTATTGTGCTGGACGAACCACTGTCAGGCTTAGACGCGAATGCCGTGATTATGATAAAAGAGTTGATCGTACGGTTGAAAGAAGAAGGTAAAACGATCTTTTACTGTTCACACATGATGGATGTGGTAGAGAAGGTGTCAGACCGTATCCTGCTTATTAATAAAGGCGAAATTATTGCCGATGGTACGTTTGAATCGTTAAAACAAAGCCATAGCGATACCCTGGAAAGTATTTTTGCCAAGCTAACCGGTCGTGAAAGTACAGGAACAGAGGCCGATGCTATTATTAACTCTTTTGATTGATAGCTATGGATAAAATATTTTTACGATTGATAAGGTGGTTCGATCCGGTAATGGCCGGGGCCGGGGTAAACATCCACCAGTTGAACGAGATACTCCGGATCAAACTCCTGATGGATAACCGTCGGCCACGCAACCTGTTCTCGACACGCAGGGGTGCAGCAAATGCCAGTAAAAAAGTTACCAACCCTTGGCTGGTTACCTTTTTCACCATGTTAATGGGTTTGTTTATTGGCATGCTGTTGTTTTTTAACGATATGCCATTAACGGGCCATACCTATTACTTTACCGTATTTATGGTGCTGATGTGCTTTACGCTTGTATCCGATTTTACTACGGTACTTATTGATACCCGCGACCAGTTCATTCTGCTTCCCCGCCCGGTTGATGACCGTACTATAGCGGTATCGCGCATATTGCACATTACCATTTATGTATTGAGATTGGCCTTAATTCAGGGCTTACCTGGTATTATTATGGTAGCTTTTGCCGATAAGAACGTGCTGGCAGCGCCGCTGATGCTGGTAGAAATACTGGAAGCTACATTCCTGTGCATCCTTATTGTTAATCTTATTTATTTGGCCATGATGCGGTCTGTTAATCCGCAAAAATTTAAAGACCTGATCAGCTACTTTCAGATAGGGTTTACCATCCTGATATTTGCGGTGTATTACTTATTACCACGCTTAATAGATAAATCGGCCCTGGCGGGTATGGACCTGCTGAGCCATTGGTGGGCCTACATTTTACCTCCGGTATGGATAGCGGCCCTTAACCATGTATTGGTCCATCCTTCACAAACTAATATTATTATCAGTTTACTGGCTATTTTAGGTTTTGTATCGCCACTGGCCGGGCTATGGTTTGTTGTAAAAGTACTTGCACCGGGATTTAACAAAAAGCTGGCGGTATTGGCTACCTCTGATAGTAATGATACTACTGCCGCGGTTAAAAAAATATATAAGCAAGATTTCAGGGATAAAGTGGCTAATTTTATTGCCCCCGACCCTATTGAGAACGCTGGTTTCCGAATTACCTGGAAACTGGCAGCCCGTACCCGCGAATTTAAAATGAAGGCTTACCCATCATTTGGATTTGTTCCGATTATGTTTCTGTACATCACATTAAGTGGCAGAGGGGCATCTATAGCCGATAAGTTTAACCGGATACAAAGCGGTCAAAATTATTTTATAGTGTTGTATTTAAGCACTATTGTATTGTCGTCGATGCTTACATATATTTCTCAGTCAGAAAAATATAAAGCATCGTGGGTTTATTATGCTTTGCCTATCGACCAGCCGGGTAAAATATTGTCGGGCATGTATAAAGCTATTATTTCGCTTTATTATCTGCCATTTTACTTCATACTGGGCACGGGCGTGGTATTGGTATGGGGCCCGCAGGTTATTAATGATGTGATATTGGCCTTTCTGTTATGTATGATGTATGGCGTATTAATAGCATTGTTCAGTGTTAAAGGCCTCCCTTTTTCAAAACCTGTAATGGCCAAACAAGGTGGTGGCAGGGCCGTTACCAATTTGGTTACCATGTCTTTAATTGGTGTATTAGGATATGCACATTATATGTTGAGGCATTGGGAAACAACAATTTGGATAAGCATCATCCCAATGTTAATACTCACCTGGGTTATGCTGTATTACTACCGCAGGCAAACATGGGAGAGCATTGAATTATCTGAAGTATAATCCCCTAAATATCTATAGCCAAAATTTAACTCAAGCTAATATGAAAAAACTCGCAATTTGCTTACTGCTAATGGCTTCCGCAGTTTATATAAAAGCTCAGGATGCCATTGGCTACCAAATGCCGCCAAAGGTAATGGCCGATTTGTTGTTGGCTAAGCCTACACCCGGTGTAAGCATCGATTCAAAAGCCGAATGGATGCTGCTGAACGAACGCAATGCTTACCCATCGGTAGCAGAACTGGCACAGCCTGAACTGCGCATTGCCGGGTTGCGTATCAACCCCAACAATTTCTCGCTGAGCAGGCAAACATTTATTAACAACTTTTCGCTTAAGAACATTAAGACCGGGCAAACCTACCAGGTGACCGGCTTGCCTTCGCCCCTTATGGCCGGCAATTTTAGCTGGAGCCCGGATGAGCGCAAGATAGCCTTCACCCAAAACAACCAAAAAACGGTTGACCTTTACGTGATAGATGTTGTTACCCACAAAGCAATGAAGATTAACAAGCGCGCGTTGAACACTGTTTTAGGCAGCGGCGTAACCTGGGCCGATAACAGCAGTTTGTTTTATCGTGTAGCCAACAAACCGGTAGCAATGGCGCCACCAAAGCCATTGACACCAAAAGGCCCAACCGTACAGCAAAGTTTAGGCAAAGTAGCGCCAAGCGCCACTTACGAAGATCTGATCAAATCGCCTTATGATGAGGCCTTGTTTGAGTTTTACGGCACATCGCAATTGGTGCGCAACAAAGGCGGTGTTGAAACGCTGATAGGTAAACCCGCTATTTACAGTTCAACCACCCTATCACCCGACAGGCAATTTATGCTGGTGAGGACTATCCGTAAACCTTTCTCGTACCTGGTGACCGACCGCGGTTTTCCATCCACTGTGTTTATTACAGACCTTAACGGGAAAGTATATAAGCAACTTGCTGTTTTACCATCAAGCGAGAACACGCCTTCTGGTTATGATAACACGCAAAATATCCCGCGCGGATTTGATTGGCGCGATGATGAGCCTGCAAGCATTACCTGGGCGCAGCCATTGGATAGCGGCCTGATAAAAAAGAAGGTTGATTTCCATGACGCTGTTTATGAATTAAGTTCTCCATTTAAAGGCGAGCCTAAAGAACTGTTTAAAACGCAATACCGTTACCGTGGGATTACCTGGGGCAATGCATCGTTAGCGTTAGTTACTGAAGGGATGCGCTCAAAACAGATCAACCGCGTATCTACGTTTAATACTACCACCGGCAAGCTGGAGACGCTTTACGAACGCAGCCAGACCGATGCCTATAATAATCCGGGCACACCGGTAATGTCGCGTAATAAATATGGGCGCGATGTGATACAAACAACCGATGGCGGCACTAAGATATTAATGAACAATCCTATCGGTGCCTCAAAAGCCGGTGATTTACCTTTCCTGGCTAAGTTTGATCTGAACACCAAGAAGAACGACATTATCTGGCGTTGTACCGAAGGCCATTATGAATATGTAGTTGATGTTTTAGATGCTGATAAACTGGTGCTGGTAACGCGCCGAGAGTCGCAAACGGAAGTGCCTAACTACTACATTAAAAACCTGGTACTACGCATAGCCGACAGGCCTATCACCAACTTTACAAACCCTTACCCGCAATTGGAAGGCGTTACTAAAGAGAAGATACATTATAAAAGGGCCGATGGCGTTGACCTGACCGGCGACCTGTACCTGCCAAAAGGCTACAACAAAGAGAAAGACGGCCCGCTGCCGGTGTTAATATGGGCTTACCCTGCCGAATATAACTCGGCTGCTGATGCCGCGCAAATCCGTGGTTCGAAAGACCGTTTTACGTTGATTGGCGGCGGCAGCCCGATATTCTTTGTAACCCAGGGCTATGCCATCCTTAATAACGCCGAAATGCCTATTGTAGCTAAAGAAGGCAAAAAGCCTAACGATAACTTTGTAGAGCAATTACAGTTAAACGCCGAAGCCGCGATTAACAAACTATCGGATATGGGCGTTGGCGACCGCAACCGGGTTGCCGTTGGCGGCCATAGCTACGGTGCATTTATGACGGCAAACTTATTGGCCCATACCAAACTGTTTAAAGCCGGTTTAGCTGAAAGCGGGGCGTATAACCGTACCCTTACCCCATTTGGCTTCCAAAACGAGGAACGCACCTATTGGGACGATCCGAAACTGTATTACGACATGAGCCCATTCAGCTTTGCGGATAAGATAAAAACCCCAATTCTGCTGATACATGGCGAATCCGACGATAACCCGGGTACTTTCCCTATTAACAGCGAGCGCTTGTTCGCCGCCATTAAAGGCCTGGGCGGTACCGTTAGGTTTGTTTATCTGCCATTTGAAGCCCATGGCTACCGTGGAAAAGAAAACCTTTTACACAAACTATGGGAGCAAAACGAGTGGTTGAATAAATATGTGAAGAACGCGAAATAAACCGCATGTCATTGCAACTACGCTCCTCGCAATGACAAATTGGTAGAATAAGAAAGCCGGTGCTTTGCACCGGCTTTCTTATTCTACTCCTTTCACATTCATCCTCAACGTATAAATTGCTGTTGAAGCGGTAATAAAAAGCAACTTCCTATCCCTACCGCCAAAACAAATATTTGCCGTCCAGGGCTCAGGGATATCAATATGCGCTATCTTTTTACCTGATGGGTCATATACTGTTACGCCTTTTCCGGTGAGATATATATTGCCTTCAGCATCAATGGTCATCCCATCCGAGCCCTGATTAATTAGGAGTTGTTTGTTGGTTAGCTTTCCATCTGCAGCAATACTGTATTTATATGTTTTATTAGCCTGTATATCTGCAACATATAGCGTATTTCCATCAGGGGTGCCAACTATTCCGTTTGGTTTTTTAAGCTGGTCATCGGCAATTACTGGCGAGCCATTTGGTGGCAGATAATATACTTTTTGCCCGTCAAGGTCGCTGGTTTTCCGGTCCCAGTAATCACGCTGATAGTAAGGATCGGTAAAATATATGCCGCCGGTTTTTCGGTTAACCCACAGGTCGTTAGGGCCATTAAGCCGGTGTCCGTCAAAGTCATTCACAAGCACTGTAACCTTACCATGTTTATTAATCGACCATAGCTGGTCCTGCTCATCTGCGCAACTGATCAGGTTGCCTTTCTTATCAAAAAATATCCCATTACTACGGCCTGCCTTATCCATAAACACGGATAGTTTGCCCTCGGTATCATACTTCCATATCTTATTATCCGGCTGGTCGGTAAAAAAGATATTTCCCTTCTTATCTACTGCCGGGCCTTCTGTGAAGTTGAACTGTTTGGAGATCAATTGTGGCTTTTGTAGGGTATCGTATAACAATTTACCCTGTGCCAAAACATTACAAGTAAAAGCACAAGCTATGATGGTAAAAATTATCTTCTTCATTGTTTCAGCGGTGGCGGTGGTGATAAGCTAACTTCCACGTTTCGATGATGAACACTGATGGCCCCTTTGTATAAGTCAAAATCGCTAAGCGCTATACAAGCATGTGAACCTGTTATCCGCAAACGTACTTTCCTTGCAGTAACCACATCAGGCAGGCGTATCAGTTTATTTGCACCGATGCTGGTAGTAGCAGCTATCTGCTTCCACTTATTGTCTCGCATCACATCAATAGCCACACTATCAATCCTTTGGCCCAATTTAATATTTTCACGTAATTGGATAATGTCAAAAGTTTTGGGAGTACGAAGGTCGACAAGTAACTGCGGCGTTTTTACATGGTCGTCTGTAGCCCAACAGCTATAGCGGTTAGCATCCAACAAAAATTGCGGGCCGTATTTTGCTTTATTGTTTCCCCTAATATTACTTGCTGTTAATTTTGCACCATTAGCCAGGTTAGTCTTAAACGTATTGTGCAGTAGCTCTCCGAATACGCGTAGCGATACTACATCTCTGCTATATAGATTTCCGCTTTTATCGGGCGCTAACCCCAAATCGAGACACGCCCCCCGCCCTACACTTTTAAAATACAGGTTAAACAAACTATCGGGTGTTTTAACTTTCTCATCCTGACTTTGGTGATAGAACCAGCCTGGTCGTAACGGCACATCACACTCGGCCGGCATCCAATACTTGCCATTGCGTTGTCCGGCCGTACCTTCCCAATCTTTTACAAAACCGTTGCCCGGGGTTTTACCTTCTTCGGGCGCATGCGGGGTGTAAGTGGCCCAATAGGTTTCACCGGCTTGTCCTTTCTCATTACCAACCCAGCGTACATCGGGGCCAACATCGCCAAATATTGCTGCACCCGGTTGTAGTTTTCGGGCCAGTCCCCAGGTGATTTCCCAACCGTAATAAGTTGAGCGGTCTATTTTTCTTACTTCTTTTGCCCCGCCGTAATACCCATCGCCGCCGTTTGCCCCATCGTGCCAAACTATAAATAGCGGGCCGTAATTAGTGTATAGCTCGGTTAGTTGTTTACGGTACACATCGGTCACATATTCGGGTTTGCCATATAACGGACTATTCCTATCCCATGGCGAACAGTACACCCCCATCTTCATCCCTAATTTATCGCAAGCTTCGCGGTATTCTCTTAGGATATCTCCCTTACCATTTTTATACGGACTGTGGCTGATATTATGTTCTGTAGTTTTGGTTGGCCATAAACAAAATCCATCGTGGTGTTTGGCAACCACAATAATGCCTTTAAATCCCCCGGCCTTTGCCGCGCCAACAATTTGCATGGCATTAAAATTTGTTGGGTTAAATATCGACGGATCTTCATCGCCATAACCCCACTCCTTGTCGGTAAATGTGTCTGGCCCAAAATGGATAAGGCAATACATTTCTGTTTCCTGCCAGGCCACCTGCGCTTTTGTCGGGACAGGTCCGTATGGTTTAGGTGGCGCCTGACCAAACGCCCGTGCGCACAATATGGCACACAACAAACAACTGATTAATTTTTTCATAGCCAAATCAATATCGGTCTAATTTAGTTGTTAATATTTATTATTGCAGCATGTTTTCAAAAGCGGAAGCTACACAATTACGACAGGAATTTTGGACAACTTTTGGCCGTTATTTACGGCCGCAGCTATCTGCCGATGGTGAAAAGGTGAACTGGATAAATTACAAAACCGGCATTAAGCATGTATACTTCCGCATGGAGGCCGAGAACAGGCTGGCACGTATAGGTATTGAGATAACCCACTATGATACGGGCATACAGGAACTGTTTTTTGAACAGTTTATGGAGTTAAAAACAATGCTGCATAGTTACCTGGGCGAAGAATGGGAATGGCAATTACACCATACCGATATGGAAGGTAAAACAATTAGCCGCATTTATAAAGAATTGCCTAAAGCCAGCATTTATAACCGGGAAGACTGGCCAAAGCTGATCAGTTTTTTTAAGCCGCGCATAGTGGCACTTGATGAGTTCTGGAGTATGGGCAAGTATAGTTTTGATGCGCTAAAATAAAAATTGAGCCCCGTAATTGAGCTCAATTTTTATTTACAACTGTACAATGCAAGTGGCTATATGTTATCCTCCTGCAATAATACGGTACAATGTGTGTGTTATATCGTACGGTTATTAAATCCCCTGCACATTATTACTTACATCATTAACTGCATTTTTTACTTTTGATCTGCCTTTGTTCAGCATATCTTCCCCAAAGTTGGTAGCCTGGTCGGTATAGTCATTAGCGCTGGCTTTTATGGAGCCGCGTAGCTGATCTTTATAATCAGACAAATTGCTCATAACGCCATTAACCCGTGATTTGGCGCGGTCAACCACACTATTGCCATAGCCTTTAAGGTCATTAGCCTTTTGCGCCGCTGTTTCTTTCGATTTTTCAACCAGGTCGTTCACGTAATCGGCAATGTCTCCACGCAGTTCGGTTCCGCTTGACGGGGCCAGTAATAAACCTATCGCCGCTCCGGCAGCAGCACCCACTAAAAGCGCTGCGATAATTTTAGCTTGATCTTTCATATTCTTTTACGTTATGTAGATGATATATATCTAAAAGATAAACAAAAACCTTGCCGCTATGCTTACGTTAGTTGCTTTTAACCAAAAAAACTACAAAGTGGCACGAGCATGCAATGCATAAAAAAAGCGCCCGACTTATTCAGTCGGACGCTTGAAACGATTTTGATGGTATTATTATACTTAGATAACTTTTACATTTACCGCGTTTACGCCTTTTCTACCGTTTTCAACTTCGTAGTTAACTTTGTCGTTTTCACGGATTTCATCGATAAGGCCTGAAGAATGTACAAATACGTCAGCACCACCGCCGTTAGGGGTAATAAAGCCGAAACCTTTTGTTACATTGAAAAATTTTACTGTTCCTTCGTTCATTGTATTGTATTATAAATTTTAAAGGACGCAAGGTAAACAAATAAATTAAATAAACGGTAATTTAAGCGTCCTATTAAAATTTGTGCGATTTTATTGAGATAAGTGTACTGCCAAAACAGCCAGATCACTATGATAGTTAATCTACAATAAATCTAATCTAACTATTTAGTAAATACCCGGGTTATTAACCGTAGCTTTACCCGCTACATGGAAGAAAGAAAGTACTTAACCACCTGGAAAAAATATTTGCCTGTTATTCGCCTGCATCTGAAAAGAAGCCTGAACGAAGACCAGAGTTTTAAATTGAACATTACCGATTTCGAATCAGCGGGCGACCGCGGCAAATCTGGCTATACTTTCAATATCAACATGGAAAATGGCCGTGTAATCAACAACATCAGCGGATCGGCCATTGCACGCGACCTGTTTGAACTGCTAAAGAACGATGAGGTAATTAGCGGTATTTTGCAGAACAGAAATGTAAAGATCAGCGTTGGAAAATCTTTCCTGCTAAGCATCAAAACCACGCACGTTTCGGTTTATAAATAAGCAAACCCATACCCAAAGCATTTATTTATAACAAACAGCCTTACATAGTTATTAAACTATGTAAGGCTGTTTGTTATTGCTTGCTATCATCCATCCTCCCCTGTCCCGCATTATGTAAATAATATGCTACAGCACGCTTAATTAATAAATGTATTTATTACATTTAAATAGTTTTTAACGCCAATTATTTACTGTAATAAACCTGATGAAAAACCTGTACCGTAAGGGGCTGCTTTTAGCGCTTGCTGTGTGCCTGTATAGTTACACTGATGCGCAAATACAACCTGATGTAAACGTTAATGTAGATATCAGCAAAACGATAGGCGATATGAAACCTATATGGGCCTGGTTTGGGCACGATGAACCCAACTACACGTATATGAAGGATGGGCGCAAACTGCTTACAGAGTTATCGCAATTAGGCCCTGTGCCGGTTTATATGCGGGTGCACAACCTCATGACATCTGGTGATGGTACACCAGCCCTTAAGTGGGGATCGACCAATATATATACTGAAGATGCCAACGGCAACCCTATATACAATTACCGCATTGTCGACAGCATTTTTGATACTTACATAAAGCGCGGCATGAAGCCTTTGGCACAATTAGGTTTTATGCCCGAAGCGCTTTCTACCCGTCCCCAGCCCTACCAGCACCATTGGAAACCAGGTATTGAATATAAAGCCATTGAAACAGGCTGGGCTTACCCGCCAAAAGATTACAAAAAATGGGGCGACCTGGTTTATAATTGGGTAAAACATTGTGTGAACCGTTATGGCGCTAAAGAAGTAGCCAGCTGGTATTGGGAAGTTTGGAACGAACCCGACGGCGCTTACTGGAAAGGCACCCCGACAGAATTTTATAAACTATACGACTATGCAGCCGATGGTGTAAAACGCGCTTTACCATCGGCCCGTATTGGCGGCTGCAATGTAACCGGCGGCGGCATGAAGTTTTTAACCGGCTTTTTGAACCACTGCTTAAAGGACACCAACTTTGTAACCGGCAAAATAGGTTCACCATTGGATGCGGTATTGTTTCACGCCAAAGGTTCGCCACGGATAAGCAATGGACAGGTGCGCATGGGCATTAGTAACCAATTACGCAATATGAACAATATGTTCAAGCTCATCAGCTCGTATCCGCAATTGAATAGCATCCCGGTTATCATTGGCGAATCCGACCCGGAAGGTTGCGCGGCCTGCGGCATGAACACTAATCCAGAAAATGCCTATCGCAACGGCACCTTATATTCCAGTTATACTGCTGCCTCCTTTGCAAGGGCCTACCTGCTGGCCGATCAGTATCATATTAACCTCATCGGCGCTGTTAGCTGGTCATTCGAGTTCGAAGACCAGCCTTGGTTTGCCGGCTTCCGCGATCTGGCTACCAACGGTGTAGATAAACCGGTGCTGAATGTTTTCCGCATGTTTGGCATGATGAAAGGCAAGCGTGTTGAAGTACAGGACGCGGCTATGTACGACACCAAACTGGTTGTCGATTCGGGCATCCGAAAACAGGCAGATGTAGGCGCATTAGCTTCTACAGACAGCAAAACAGCAGCGGTGATGTTGTGGAATTATCATGATGAAGACAATAACCGTGTGCCGCATAATGTGGTGTTACATGTAAATAACATCCCGGTAAAAACGGTGAATGTAACCTGCTACCTGGTAGATTGGGATCACAGCAATTCGTACGAGGTTTGGAAGAAGATGGGCTCACCGCAAAACCCTGCGGCAGAGCAAATAACTGAACTGGAAAAGGCCGGGATGCTGAAAATGAACGGCAAGCCGGTAAAAATGAATACAGCTAAAGGTACAGTAGGATTAAAAACAACTTTACAGGCGCAGGCTGTGGAGTTAGTTAAGATTGATTGGTAAAATGAAACTAAAAAAACATGTCATTGCGAGCGATAGCGTGGCAATCTCATAGCGCGCTAATCAAACTACGAGATTGCCACGTCGCTCCGCTCCTCGCAATAACAATTTGAAAATGAAACGCTTAATCTACATATTACTGTTATTATTCACAAGGTACAGCTATGCCCAGGAACTGCGCACTAATATCCCCGTGCATGACCCGGTAATGATTAAGCAGGATAGCGTGTATTATGTGTTCTGCACCGGCAATGGCATCAACGTGTGGTCGTCGACAGATATGGTGCATTGGAAGGCCGAGCCTAAAGTATTTGCAACAGCACCGCAATGGGCGGTTGAGGCTATCCCCGGCTTCAGGAACAGTATTTGGGCGCCTGATATCTCCTACTACAAAGGCACTTATTATCTTTATTACGCGGTATCGGCATTTGGTAAAAACACCTCGGCTATTGGTTTGGCTACCAGCCCTACGCTGCACACCAATAGCCCTGATTATAAATGGACTGACCACGGGAAGATCATCCAATCGTATCCCAACAAAACCAATTGGAACGCCATAGACCCAAACCTGGCGGTTGATAAGGATGGCACGCCCTACCTCAGCTTCGGCTCCTTTTGGGATGGGCTAAAGCTTGTAAAGCTCAATAAAGACCGCTTGAGCATCGCCGAAAGTCCGGATAACCTGCCAACCATTGCCAGCAGGAAAAAGGCCACGTCTGATGCTAATCCGCCCGCTATTGATGATAACCCTAAAGATGCCGGAGGCAACGCTATTGAAGCGCCGTTCATTTTCCGTAAAGGGAAATACTTCTACCTGTTTGCCTCGATAGATTATTGCTGCAAAGGCCCGCGCAGCACTTACAAAATGATCGTCGGTCGCTCAAAAAATATAAAAGGGCCTTATGTTGATAGCAAGGACATTCCGCTAAGTCATGGCGGTGGCGATATTGTTTTACAGGGCGACAAGAACTGGTACGGCGTCGGCCATAACGCGGTCTGCGAATTTGATGGCATTGATTACCTGGTATTCCACGGGTATGATGCTGCCGACAACGGAAGATCTAAACTAAGAATTGAGAAACTCAGCTGGGTGAATAACTGGCCTGTGGTTGAGTTAGCTAAACCATAAATATGAAGAAACTACACATATTACTCTGCGCTGCGCTTGCATTTTCAGGCTTAACCGCTTCGGCGCAAAAGGCTGATACCGTTATCCATTCAAACGGTAACCCTATCATCCGTCACCAATACACCGCCGACCCGGCCGCACTGGTTTATAAAGGCAATGTATATCTATATACCGGGCACGATGAAGCGCCGGTGAAAGTGAACAGCTACCGCATGCACAACTGGCTTTGTTTTTCATCAAGCGATATGGTGAACTGGACAGAACACCCCTCTCCCCTAAATGTAAAAGATTTTGCCTGGGCTAAAGACGATGCCTGGGCGGGACAGGTAATTGAACGCGATGGGAAGTTTTACTGGTATGTGGCTGTTGAGCATGGCACCATTCATGGTAAAGCCATAGGTGTGGCTGTAGCCGACCGGCCTGAAGGGCCATATAAAGACGCGCGGGGTTCGGCAATAATCACCAACGATATGACCACCCAAACCAAAATTAGTTGGGATGACATTGACCCTACCGTGTTTATTGATAACGACGGCCAGGCTTACCTGATTTGGGGAAACACGGTTTGCTACTACGCTAAACTGAAGAAGAATATGATAGAGCTTGACGGAGATATTAAAACCTTTACGCTACCGCATTACACCGAAGCACCATGGATACATAAGCACAAAGGCTGGTACTATTTGTCGTATGCTTACGAGTTCCCCGAGAAGACAGCCTACGCCATGAGCCGCAAAATTACGGGGCCGTGGGAATATAAAGGTATACTGAACGAGATTGCCGGTAACAGTAATACCAACCATCAGGCCATTATTGATTTTAAAAGAAAGTCATACTTCATTTACCATAATGGCGCGATAACGCCAGATGCCGGAAGTTTCCACCGGTCGGTGTGTATCGATTATCTGTACTACAATCCCGACGGCACCATAAAAAGAGTGGTCATGACATCGGAAGGTGTAAAACCTGTGAAATAAATTAATTTTATGAAAAACATCGTAAAAACATCAAATAACATCTTATTATTATTTATAATTATTTGTTTTTATTCGAAAACTATCGCGCAAGATATACCCTTACAGGGTGATATAAGGGTACACGACCCAGTGATGATAAAACAAGGCGACACCTATTATGTGTTCCACACCGGCAAAGGCATCAGCATAAAAATATCGAAGGACAGGATACACTGGACAAATGCCGGCCGGGTATTTAATCCCGAAAACATGCCTTCCTGGTTCAAAAACGACATTCCAAATCAGGATGGCAGCCTTTGGGCGCCGGATATCCATTATTATAAGGGTAAGTACTATCTATACTATTCCGTATCGGCCTGGATGAACTTTAATTCGTCGGTTGGTTTGGCAACCAATACCACGCTTAACCCAAAAGATCCTGATTATAAGTGGGTTGACCAAGGCCAGATCATCAGTTTTAAGAATGGCGGCGAAGGCGTAAATGTAATAGACCCTAACGCTATACAGGATAAAGATGGGAAGGCGTGGCTGGTTTACGGTTCGTTTCAAAAAGGACTGCGCCTGGTTCAACTTAATCCTGAAACAGGCAAACTCCTAAGCGATCCGCCTGAGTTAACGACTATCACCACCAAACTGGGCGAGGGTACTTTTATTATCCGCGGGCCTAAATATTATTATATTTTTGCTTCGCGCGGTATTTGCTGCAAGGGCTTAAGCAGTACCTACCAGATAGTTATTGGTCGCGCAAAAAGCATTAAAGGCCCTTATCTAAATAAAAATGGGGAAAGCTGGGTAGATAATAAATATACCTTGTTTTTGGAAGGCGATAACGAAGAGCCAGGCCGTGGTCACAACGGCTTTTTTACCGAACGCGATACCACTTTTATAGTTTACCATGCCTATACCCGCTCGGCCAATGGCGCATCGCTGTTAAACATCAAACCCATGTATATGGATGATGAAGACTGGCCTACCCTTACTCCCGGAAAAAAATTATTCAAGCTTAACCAATAATCCACGTGAAAAAACTCATACTACTTATGGCCTGTCTGTCGTGTGCGCTTAACCTTAAAGCACAGAACGCGGTATGGCAAAGATTGACCAATCCTACATATGCGGAAATGCAGGCTAACCTGAAAAATTATCCGCTCCCGTACGGCCAAACCCTTACCTGGGGCTTGCAGGGGCCTGTTACACGGGAGAGTATTGTTAAAGATCTGGATGCTATCTGTAAAACAGGCTTACGTGTTGTTACTATCGAAGCCGGCTATAAAATGAACGATCCTTACTTGTCAGATGGCTGGTTTAAAACCGTACAAATAGTGGTAGAGGAATTGAAAAAACGGGGCATGCACCTGTGGATTATTGACGAAGGTAAATACCCAAGCGGTTTTGCCGGCGGTAAATTCAGCCGTGAACGGCCAGATTTGCGTATGCAAGGCCTAGTGGTTTATAAACGTATCGGTTTAAAAGAAGGCGAAACCGCGAATGAACAATTAGACCAATCGGTAATCAGCGCTGTTGCGGTTAATAATGAAACTAAAACGAATGAGATTATTGATATCAGCAATCATCATTTAAACTGGACAGCCAAACCGGGCGAATGGCAAGTGTTATTGATACAGCATCGCTTTAAAACATCAGTAACCCGGGCTTCAAACAACCCAACAGGCGGCAAGGATACAGTTAATTCCCTTTGCGATTATTTGAACCCTGTGGCCACGCGCCAGTTTTTAGAATTTACCCACGTGCAATACAAAAAATATATTGGTAACGAGTTTGGCAAAACGGTTTTAGGTTTCCGTGGCGATGAACCAGAATACAACTTTACGCCATGGACACCGGGACTGGATTCTATCTTTAAAAAGCGTAAAGGCTATGATGTTAAGCCTTTTATCGCTTCATTCTTTACCCCAAACCCAACCAAAGAACAAAAGTTAGCTAAGGCTGATTTCTGGGATGTATGGTCGGACTTATACCGGGACAATTTCTTTAAAGTTCAGGGCGATTGGTGTGCGCAGAACGGCCTTGAATATATGGTACACATTGACCATGAGGATATGCTGATGGACCTGGCCCGTACCGAAGGCGACTTTTTTAAAGATATGCGTTACGTTCAGATACCCGGCGTTGATGCCATTTGGCACCAAATATGGTATGATAACGTGGCCGATTTCCCTAAGCTGGCCTCGTCTGCAGCGCACTTGTATGGACACCCGCGCGCTTTGAGTGAAAGCTTCGCAGCCTATACCCCTAAGCCAACAGTAGACGATGCCCGCTGGGTGGTGAACGAGCAATTGGTGCGAGGCATTAACCTTTTCGAGTTTATGTTCTGGTCATCATCCGCAGGCGGTCGCGGCGGGCCATCTGGTTATATGGCCGAGGCAGGATTCCCCGCTATGGTAGATTATGCTAATCGCGCTTCGTACCTTTTAGCCAACGGCAAGCCAGCAGCACAAGTCGGTGTCTATTGCCCTACCGAGAGTATGTGGATGGGTAATAAAGAATCGAATACCTCGCTATTGGCCATCAGCAAGCAATTGTTGGAACACCAGGTTGATTTTGATTACATAGATAACCAATCGCTGGAAACCGTATTTAAATTGGGCAAAGGCACATTTACCAATCAAAGCGGTCAGCAATACAGGGCTATTATCATTTCAACCGTAAGTGTAATGACTGAAACGGCTATTACCCGATTAAAAGCATTCGAACAAACAGGTGGCAAAGTGATCTATACCGGGCCGTACCCGGAAATAGCCGGAAAAACTTATAAGGATGCTCGCTTATCAAACATAAAGGGAAAAACAACCGAATTGACTAACGCCGTCATTAACACATTACCAAAAGATGTAAAATTAAATAACCCTGCCCCTACCATTAAATACCTGCACCGTAGCTGGAACGATGCGGAATTATATTTCTTTTTCAATGAGGGTGATCAGCCACAAAATGTTAAAGCAACTTTAAGCGGCAGCGGTAAAGCAGAGCTATGGGACGCCGCGACAGGAAACATAGCACCTATTAATGCTCTAAATAAAAATGGCCAATCTAGCCTTACACTTGATCTGCCAGCGCATCAAACAAAATTTATCATTATTCACCGCACAAAATAGGTTATGAAAAGGGTTTCTTTATTAGTTGTAATAGCGTTGTTATGTTCATCGTTCATCAACAAGGCAGTCAAAACCTACAATATTACCGATTATGGTGCTGTGGGGGACAGCCGAACCATCAATACAAAAAGCATCCAATCAGCTATTGACGCGTGTTCGGCTAAGGGCGGCGGTACGGTGCTGGTGCCGAAAGGTATTTTTATCAGCGGTGCGATATTCCTGAAAAAAGGCGTTAGCTTATCGGTGGCTAAAAGCGGTGTACTGAAAGGTTCCATCAACCAGGACGATTACCCGCAAATACAAACCCGCTGGGAAGGTGAAGAACGCCTGTGGACATCCGCCTTTATTAATGCTATTGATCTTGAACATATCAGCATTAGCGGCGAAGGAACTATTGATGGTTCAGGAGATGCCTGGACTAAACGCGGCAGGTCGGCCAGCGGCCAGCGCTTAGGCCGCCCGAGGCTGATATGTTTTCAGAATTGCAAAGATGTAAGCATTAGCGACCTAACGCTGCATAATCAGGCGGTTTGGTGCCTGCATGTATTGTACTGCTCTAAAGTGTTAATAAAAGGCCTCAATATCAGCGCGGATCACAACATCCCCAGTTCGGACGGGATGGATATTGACAGCAGTGATGACGTGCATATTACTGATTGCAGCATTGATGTGAACGATGATTGTATCTCTATCAAATCGGGCAAGGACGAGGATGGCTTAAGGGTAAACCGCCCGAGCACTAACATCCTGATAGATAAATGCCGGTTTGATTACGGCCATGGTGGCGTGGCTATGGGCAGTGAAACATCAGGCGGTATTAATAAAGTGTTGGTGAAGGATTGTGTAGTTGATGCTAATAACTGGGCGCCTATCCGTTTTAAAACACAGCCCAGTCGCGGTGGCGTGGTAGAAGATATTACTTACCAGGATATCACCCTGCACGGCACCAAAAAGGCTTTTGAATTTAACATGGCCTGGCGTATGGTTGGCGCTGCGAAGGCGCCATCGCAAATACCGCCGGTGGTTAGAAACATCAAACTGATAAACATTAAAGGCGACGTTGATGCTGTTGGCGATATGCACGGGTTGGCTACAAGCCCTATCCGTGGTGTGATGTTTAAAGATTGTGCAATCACTGCTAAAACCGGTTTCATACTGGAGCATGTAGAGGATATAGACCTTGCTGGATTAAAGCTACAAGTGCTGAACGGCGAGAGCGTTATCCGGAAAGATTAATACCTATTTCACCACCAAATTTATAACGGCACGGTTGCTGTGGATTGTTTTAATCCAAAGCAGGTTATTAGCTTTATCATAATACCAGCCGGCTTTGGTTTGTAGATCTTCCGCGCTCCCCGCTTTCTTCAAACCTTCATTATTTTCGGTTATGGATGACGGCGCATTACCATTATTCCAGTGTATTTTAGTTAAATAAGTGTGCGAGGTTGGTATGAACTTCCCAACAGGTGAAGCAATATTCACAGCTAAACTTTCATTGCTGCTTACTGTGGTTATATTAGTTATGCTCGATTCACCTTGCTGGTATTTCAGACTGGTGCCATCATCTTCATACAACTGAAACTGTGATGATTTATAGGGGAAAATATCCAGGGTAATCTCATCCACAGGTTTTTCGTCCATATACCTGCGGGCGTTTTGCATAGGGATAATAGCGTCACCTTTTACAAATAGCGGCAATTGATCCATTGGTGTCAGGATGTGGATGTATTGCTTGCCGGTATATTTCTCCCCCGTCCAATAATTGAACCAGGTACCCTCAGGCAGGTAAACAGTTCGTGTTTGCGCGCCTTTAACCGTTACAGGTGCTACTAAAAAGCTATTGCCGAACATGTATTCATCTCCCACATCGTAAGTATTAGTATCATCCTGATGTTCTAATACCAGCGCCCGCATCAACGGCATACCAGTTTGATATTGCGTATAGGCGTTGCTGTAGATGTATGGGATCAAGCGGTAACGCAGGTCATCGTACTTTTTAAAATTGGCTAAGGCACCTGCCCCATAATTCCAGGGTTCTTTATAGCCGGGGTGATCCATCCCAAACACCATAGCTACCGGACTAAACATGCCGAACTGCACCCAGCGCATATACAATTCAGGGTCGGCAGGATGTTCGAAGCCGCCCATGCAATGCGCCCAATAGCCCACGCCGGATAGTCCGATATTTATACCAGCCTTAATTACCGGCGCGAAGTATTGCCACTCGCTCGGCCAGTCGCCGGCAAAAATATAGGGGTAGCGCTGTATGCCTGCGTACCCTTCGCGGGTTTGGTTTAAACCGCGCATACCGTTATATTCCTGAAATTTAAGGAACGGCGCTTTGGCATAAGCAATAGGGAAAACGTTATGCAGTTGCGATACCACCTTGCCCGTGGGCCCAACTTTTTCACTTTCATTAGCCAATGCACCAAAGGCGCTACCCTCGTCGGTTTTAAGGAATTTGGCGCCCAGCGATGCTACTTTCATTACGCCATTATCCCACCACCAGTTCACCGCATTCTGATCAAACACATTCACAAATTCGCCGGGATTATCTTTTTCAGGATAAGTAAAGCCTTTGGCACGGGCCTGATCGAGCAAGTGGAGGTTTTTTGAGTTATCAAAACGCGGACGGATATGCAGACCCACCATTTTGAAGTTCATCGCATACAGGCTATCGAACATAGACTTAGGATTTTTGAAGGTTTCGCGCCATTCAAAAGTAGTCGCGCCTTTACCGCCGTTCTCGCCAAATAAACGCCAGGTAGAATCCAAGATCAGGATATCGACGGGAATACCCATCTCCCGCATTTTACGCCCTAAAGCCACCACATATTTATCAGAAGTAAGTTCCTCGTGCCCCCATGTACCGCCACTGTAAGTGCCCATGTGCAGGCCAAAAGCAAAACGGGATAACAGTGGTGATTTACCAGTAATTGAGAGATAACTATTTAATATAGAAGGAAATGAAGGGCCATAAACAAAGTAATAATCCAGTTCGCCATCGGCAGCCTTGAAGCTGTAGGTATTATTGCTGGTATTACCCATATCCCATTCCGTTGCGGATGAATTATGCAAGAAAACGCCATAACCGCGCGTACTCATAAAAAACGGCACAGGGCAATAATTAGCCTCGTTGATATTATAAGCTCCCAACAAATTATCCCGGCTTTTGCCCCGACCAACATCCAGTTTCAATAGCTTATTGCGCTGATCGGTAAAGTCCATCCGCTCACCAAATCCAAAAAAATGCTCATCAGGTTGTAGCTGTTTGGCGCTGCCTACTACATCCTTATCGCGCGTTATACCAATTTTATCCGCAGAAATTAGTTTACCGTTTACCGTATAAACACTTACCCCAAACGGTGCTTTGCTAACTTTAACAACAATCTTCCCTGTGGAAAACGAAGTGATACTTTTACTATCAGAAACCTTTACCGGAATATTTGGCCAATTATAGTTTATCTGCATCAGATGCTCATCGGGTGCAAATTTGCCATTCTTACTTACTCGCACCCTGAACATATCTGCCGAACAGAACTCCAGCCTTACCTTTTCATTTTTATAATTGAACAAGTAAGTGTTGCCTTGTTTGGTTTGGGCAAAAGTTGTCAGGCTTATTATTGACCCTAAAATAATTCCGGTAATTCTTTTCATTAATTATATCCAATAATATGGCTTATATAATGTGTTATTTCGCCAGTTTATAAACCTCGCTGCCGGCTAAAAGGAAACAGCCTAAGCCGTAATCCTCAAAATCAGGTACGTTATCATATCCAACCGGCTGACCGTCTTTAGGCTCTTTACCCGTGCCCTGCACATAGCCCAGCATACCATCTTTGTGCAGACATTCGGTGCTCATGGCGTTCCAGGCTTTCGTTAGTACAGGTAAATAAGTTTTCTTTTTCAGGATGCCATTATTAATACCCCAGGCCATGCCGTAAGTAAACAAAGCAGTGCCAGATAATTCCTTACCGCCAAAATGCGATGGATCTTTCAAACTCACGTTCCAGTAGCCATCCTCGCGCTGCAACGGAATCAGCGCTTCCATCATTTCCTTATAGGTTTTCAGATATTCATCACGGTGCGGGGCATCTTTCGGCATAATTTCCAACACGCGTAGCAAAGCCGCTACTACCCAACCATTCCCACGTGACCAGTAACAATCAGCACCGTTTGGTTCTTTGTAGGGGGGCACAAAATCTTTATCGCGCCACCATAAGTGGTCTACAGGGTTATATAAACCCTTGCCGCCGTGTACCGTTTTAGTGTAATTATAAATCTGGTACATTTTTTCGTAGTACTTGTTGTCGTTATACAGCACACCAAATTTGGCAAATACCGGCATGGCCATCTGCAATGCATCTACCCAGTTCCAGTCATCAATTTTGTCGCTGTTCACCATCAGGTCAATGCATTCCTGCATCTTTTTAATACGTTCGGGCTTTTTATCGATCATGTACAAGTCGATATACGTTTGAGCGGCGCACTGGTTATCAGCATTACGGGTAATTTTACCATCACGCGGGCCCCATTGGTGTTTTTCGCCCCAGTCAACCGCGTAATCATAATACTTTTTTTGTGGATCAAGCTTATACATAGCCATCAAACCCTCGTAATAAACAGCGCGTGTCCACAAGGTACTTTCACGGGTAACACCCTTTACGGTCACCTTAGCACCAGGATCCGGCCACTTTTGCATAAAGTATTGGTTGGCCAAAGCCATATCGGCCATTACTTTAGTTTTTGAAGGCAGCTTTTGCGAAAAGGCAGTGGCGGTTAAAGCTAAAGCCAGTCCCAAGCTTATAATGGATTTTCCTTTTATAGATAATTGGTTCATTATTTATGGTTTAAGATTTTTATATATCTCAATTTCATTTATTCCTAATACTGACTTTCCTTTTGGATCGGGCCCTACGCTACCCGGATCATCTTTTTTACCGGTTACTTCCACCAGGCCAAACGCGTCCTTCTCGCTGTTAGCGCCCGATAACTCAATAGTTAACGAACTGCCGGTAACCGCTTTAAACGGAATGGTGATATAACCCAAGCTCTGCGAGGTTGTGCCTTTGTAAACTTCCTGCTTATCCACCAAAATACGGATAGGATATTTACGGGTGCGCCAGCCGTTCATTTTCATAGTGACCTCGTTTATCAGCGAAGGTTTATCGAAGGTATACTTTATCCAACCGTTGGCCAACACACCGTCGCTTATCCAGGCCGACACCTCATTGTCGTCAAATGTTTTTATCACATCAGCCGCATTCGAGCCCGCTGTGGCATCTTTTATAGCTATCGGGATACGAGACACCACATATGATGGCCCGGCTGGTGTAGGGCCCCGTTTTAAGCTGCCTTTTTGCACTTCGCCGGGAATGGTAGTCGCCAGACCGTTAACGACGTTAAATGGTTTTGAATCGATACTGGTTGTGGTAGCTTTTAAGCCATCTGCCGATGCGGTGAGGGTAATTTTCCCAGCTTGCGGAGTTGAACGAATAATAACCCTATTGATACCACCAGCAACAGGCAGGCTTTTTGAAAGGATAAAATTATCAGTGGCACCATGGGCTAAGCTGCCGCGCCATTCAGCAGGGCCATCCAGTTTAAAATTGATGGTGTTTAACGCTGTAGGACAACGGTTTCCTTGAGCATCAACAACTTCAACATCAACCAAAGCCAAATCAGCGCCATCGGCTTGTAAACCTGTCGGGCCGGTATGCGGGGTTAACTTAATAGCTACAGGTTCGCCTGTAGTTTTCTTTTGGGCTTCATCAAGTTTAGTTCCTTTTGCATCAAAGCTGATAGCCTTTAAAGTACCCGGCTGATAGTTCACATTTTTAAAAGTAAACAGAAAATGGTGACTGTGTTCACCGAAACCTAATGATTTGCCATTTAACTGCAACTCAACTTTATCGCCGCTTGATACTACATATACGTTCTTAATAGTCCCTTTTTTATAATTCCAGTGACCGATGATATAGCTGTGATTATTAGCCACATCTACCCAGCCGTCCCACATTGCCTGGTGGGCGTAAAACGCATCCTTAGGGATACGCATGGCATCAACCTCGCCGCTGGTACGGTAATTCTCTTCACCTCGGAAGTGTGTATTTGAATCGGAGAAAATAATATTTACCCCGCCTGAACTTACACGTTTGCCGGTTCCGGGGCGCTCGTGCCAGTAATCAAACCAACGTACCACATCCTCAATAGCAAAGGAATCCTGGTTATGGTTGTACGGGCCAGGTTCTTCTTTGCGTTTAGGGCCATCGCCATCTTTGTGATATGGCGGGGTTTGTTCGTCCCAATAAACGCGCGGGCCTTCATCGCGGTTATATTCCATCTCCCAGAAAGGAATGCGCGCGCTTTTGTCTACATATAGCATTTCGCCGCCATATTCGGCGACTTTGCTATCCAGCATTTCGCGCGAACCTGAAGCGCGGCCGCCATACGGATCATACTGGTCGCGCACCATGCGCATGTCTTTCATGTGGTCTTCACTAACGCCTTTGTTACCAGACTCATAAAACAATATGCTGGGATTATTACGATTATAAATAATAGCATCACGCATCAGTTCTACACGCTGCTCCCACTGGCGGCCTTTGGAATCTCCCTCGGCATCGCCGGCAGGCATATTCTCTATTAAACCTACCCTGTCGCACGATTCTACATCCTGTTTCCAGGGCGTAACATGCATCCAGCGCACTAAATTCCCGTTACTTTCAACCATCAGGCCGTTACTCAGATCACTCATCCAGGCGGGTACGGAAAGACCGATAGCAGGCCATTCGTTAGTGGTGCGCTGCGCATAGCCGTGCATTTGTATCACCCTGTCATTCAGCTTAATTTCCCCGTTACCATACTCGGTTTTGCGGAAGCCGGTTCGGGTTTTTACTACGTCGATAACCTTTCCGTCAACCTTTAAAGTTGTATAAACATCGTACAAATAACCGTAACCCCAGCTCCAGAAATTAAGGCCGGAAACCGGTGCACTTGCCTTAACTATCTTTGTTTCGCCGGGAGAAATACTGTATTGGCCACCGTTAATGATTTTTACCGTCTTTCCTTCCGGATCATCGATTTTTACCTCGAATTGGAAATTTTTAGCCGTTTTCTCTTCGTTTTTTATTTGGGACTCCACAGTGACGGTCGCCTGCTTTTGCGGGATGTTAAAATCCTGTGCGTAGACATAAACGCCGGTGGTGCCGAGGTTGGAATACAACGGTAAAGTTTGATAAAGCGGATTGGTAATATGCAAGTAAACGCCTTTTGATATTCCGCCATAGTTAGCGTAAAAATTACTGTTGTTCCAATGGTAAGCGGCATTGGTCGATTTCTCTTTATAGTCCCAATGGTTATCGGTGCGCACGGCCATCACGTTTTCTTCGCTACCGAATTTCAGGAACTTAGTCAGATCAAATCCAAAAGCCATTACCCCATTTTCGTTGCGGCCAACAAGCTGTCCGTTCAGATAGACATCACCCGCCTGGCGGATGCCTTCAAACTCTATCAATACTTTCTTTTGGGCGTATTCGGCAGGAATTTTGAAATGCTTGCGGTACCAGGCAATGCCGGTGCTTAAGTTATGTATATCTACTTTAAAAGCATCGTCCTCGTTAAAGGCGTGCGGCAACGTTATATTCTTCCAATCGGTATCGTTAAACCCGGGTTGATCGGCGCCCGCGACATCACCTACAAACAGCTTCCAGCCGGGGTTGAAATTAAATTTAATGCGCTCTTTTTGTGCTGGTTGAGCATTGGCACCTATAGTAAAAAGCAAACCTGCGACAGCCAATAGCAGCGCGCATGTGAAATATGATATTTTAAGCTTCATAATTGGTTCAAAACGGTGGTTACCGAAGGGGTATTTACAGTGCTATATTAACACATATCCCGTAAAGAAGCATCCTGTTGTGTCCTGCTTGGTTAGTGATTAGAGATTGGTCTTTCAATGTTTATCGATAATTAACTATACATGCTAACTAATCTCCAATTAACTAATGACTAACCTACGGCATCCTTTTCAACCCTTCCCACTTCACTTTCCATTTACCGTTTTTCGGGAAGCCAGGCGCATCGCCTTTGCTGCCGTCCCAGCCGGCGCACATCATGGCAATAGTGGTGAGTAGACCACCGTTACCGGGCAGGTAAATGGTTAAGCGGCCATCCTGATAGTTGTGGCCATCAGGCAGGTAAGTATTGGTTTTTACATCCATAAACAACGCGTCGATAGCTTTTTCAGGCATATTCAGGCGGGCGGCGGTCATGGCGGTCATCGGGAAATCCCAGCCCCAGGTTTTTGGCCAGTTCCAGCCTTTCCAAATCACATCAAATGTGCGGTGCATCACGGCGGTATCCATCATTCTGCTCATCGGCATCATACCATAAGCAGCCAGCGTTGATGGGTGGTCAGTAATGTTTTTAGGATTAGTGTATGAATCAGGTGCGCTTTCAGCTTCAAGGTATACACCATCCTTTTTCGGTAAAGGTGATAATTTGTTTATTACCTCGTCCCACTGCTTATCCCGTGGTAGTTTTAAACGTTCCCGCCATTGCTGGGCAATGCCTAAGGCCCAGTTCCAATAAGTCAGTTCGTAAGGAGGATTAAAAGTATTTTCCGCTTTGTGGACTTCCTGCGATGGGATCAATCCTTTGCCTAAACGATAAGTGCCTTTATCCTTATCAAAATAAGCGTACGACGCCATAAATTCGGCTGTCGAGAAAACAATATCCTTATATCTTTCTAATGTTTTTTGATCGGGATGTGCGCGGTAAGCCAGTTCGGCCATGTAAATTGGGTGTGGTTGCTGCCAGATAAGGAATGCTCCTACTGATGACGGGCTTTCATTACCATCCGGATCGGTCATTTTGGGCCACCGCACACCTTTATAACCTTGTCTTTCAGCTATGGCGCGGCCCTGGTTTTCTATTTTCTTAAACCAATCTAAACTATTCTCCATCAGTTCAGGATGCCCCCACAGTGCAAAATGTATTTTGTGCCACCATACCATTTCCAAATGCGGGCGACCGTACCAGCTATTATAAGTAAGCCCGGTTTCCTGCGGTGGTTCATACCCCGAACAATTTACCCGCATTAAATATTGCGACAGCACAATGCGCCGTTCCAGTTCATTAGCCCGCGGGTCGGTACTGCCGGCAAGATCTACAGCGCCGCCTGTTGACCAGTAATTTTTCCAGGCAGTAATACCGCTTGATTTAATGACATCAGAACCATAATACGGTATATTTTTCTTATTGAACGGTTTCAGATCATCCCTGAAATTACAAGACAATACCAATTTATTCGTTGTATTGCCCGGTGAGATGATATATTCATGCGCCCGTCCCTGTTTTACTTTAGCTGTACCGTTCCAGCTTAAGTTTACCACATAGCCTTTACCATCTACCTGGTGATGGATATTCGTCCCCAAGGCATCTGTAAAACCAATTTCCGAAGTATGTTTATCATCGTTATTGTAATTCGTTCCCATATCGGAAAACTGGTTGGTTGGATATGGAAACCGTACTCTTATTTTCAATCGCCCTTGTTTTACCAACGCCGAGGTCACATCAACATCAATAGCACTTGCCGTACCATGCGCGTAAGTAACCACATCGACAGTTTCGCCCTCTACTGTAAAATGGCTTTTGATAGTACCTGTCCACAGGTCAAGCTCCTGGTGGATGTTTTTGATATCGTTAACATTAATTTCTCTTCCATCCTTTTTAAGTATCAACAAACCTAAATTCCCTAATTGCAGCCGGTGTGGGTTTTCCCTAAAATAGTTAACGGCGTCTTTTACATGCTGGGGCGCGTTATTCTGTTGAACTGAATAAGTAACATCGCGTCCGTTAAAATGATAGGTCTTTAATGTTTCGCTGAATTTATACTCAGACGAAAGCTTAAGGTTCCCCCAACCCCAAACTGATTGCGTGCCCAATGGTACCTCTTTTTTGTAGTATTCCGGGAAGGTTTGCATGCCGGTCGCATCAACCGTAAAAGCAAAATTACCATTACCTACCGACAGCGACGACAGGGTGTCCATAGCCGTATTTATTACATTATGGCGGCTTACCAGCGCCTTGCGATCAATTTTTTGAATTTGCTTTTGCGCGATAGACAGGCACGGCGATAGAAAAAAGATAATAGTAACAGCTAATTTGAATTTCTTCATTAGGTATTTATTAGGATTCGATCTTAAAAATAAATGGCGAGGCGGTCATATACTTCCCTCCCTGCGATGTGGTGAACATGTAGGTTGGCTTACCTTTCTGGAATAGCAGTTGTGGTCGTTCAAAACGTCCGTATTTGTTCAGGTATTTTGGCGGTGGTGGTTGTACAATGCCATAGTGGTCGGCGTTAAAGTAAGCTATCTCCGGCTCATTCCATTTCTTGCCGGTTTTGGATTCAATATACAACCCATCCTGGTGATTGTAGACGCCCATATCCCGCGCCAGCATTTTAAATTTGCCTTTGTCCAGCCATACAAAAGCATCTTCTAATTGGGCATTGTGGCCCTTACCCGAATAATCAATTACCGGGTTACCTTCATATTTTACATACGGGCCTTCCAGTTTATCGGCAATAGCCAGCCCATATTTACGGTTGCCTTTCACCAACGGATCGGTACCTGTTTCGTATTCTTTGGTGTTCCACGATTTGTAGAACAACCAGTATTGTCCGTTAGGATGTTTTACAAATGCCGGGTTAGTAGTACAATGGTCATCCCAGGCACCTTCAGGTCCCGGTAACAGCAGAGGCGCGTCAGGGCGCGTCCATGGCCCATCAAGCGATGGCGCGGTGGCCAGGCCAATGCGCTTGGTATTGGTTTTACCGTTGTTATTGCCCATAAAAAACAGGCAGTATTTCCCATCTACATATTTGATAGATGGGTTATGGCAGGTAGTGGCATCCCAGTATCCCGGGCCACGCGGAGCCAGTATCACGTCTATAAATTTAAATTCACTTTCAGGTGTATCGGCAATGGCATGGCAAATCTCCGAACCGTTTATCCAGCCGCCCATTTTTTTGCTGGCCACCCAGCGCGAAAAGAAGACATGGATTTTACCGTCCGGCCCTTCTATGGGGCTGTTACACCAAACATAGTAGCCGTCCATCTCCAGCGCCCGGCCAACTGGTTTTAGTTTTTTAGCAAAAGCCGATACATGGTCTTCGTCGTTTCCTAAAGCCAGCCCCGGCATTAATCCCACAGCCGATGCCATGCTTAAGTATTGTATAAATTTCCGTCTTTCCATGTTACTTAAAACTCTTATCAAACAGTCATTGCGAGGTACGAAGCAATCTCCAAACTATACATCAAGTTTTTGCATGTTTGATTTACTTACGTAGAGATTGCTTCGTACCTCGCAATGACGTGCTGGGTATTTCACCTCTGTGAATGAAGCTATTTCAAATACTTATTCAACGCCAGGTCAGGGTACGATTTTATGCCATCAACAACAAATTTGCAATTTAACCGCGCACCTGCTTCAATGGTATGCGTATGGTCGGCATGGAAATAGGTTGATCTTACCTTCTCCTCACCTTCCTTGTCATAATCATCTGCAACCATGGTATTCAGGTCAATAAAATAAGCACCCGTTTGCACAGCCACTTCTTTAGACCAGGCACCGTAGCTATCCTTCATGTTACGACTGGTGGCTTTACCGTCCTTCCAATCATTACGCGGAATTGGCGAACAGATGATGGCGGTAGCACCTTTGGCCTTAGCTTCATTAATGTATTTGCGCATATACCAACCATAAGAATGCACTACTTCCTGCTTCTTCATGTACTTCATAGGGTTAAATACTTCCTTTTGCTCATCCCCCACACCTTTAATGGTGCCACGCGCACGTGCGGTATCATCAAGCGGGCCGTTATCATTGTGGCCAAACTGCATAATAATAAAGTCGCCGGGTTTAATTTTTGCCAGCACTTTATCCCATAAACCCATATTGATAAACGAACGGCTGCTGGTGCCGCCCAATGCATCATTTTCAATATTGATACGGGTGGTGTCAAAATATTCGTGAATGTAGTGCCCCCAGCCCCATTGCCCATCCGGGCCCATCTTTTGGCCGTCATCCCTGCCATTCTTAACGGTTGAATCGCCTATCAGGTAAAACGTAGGCTTATCCTGTGGTTTAACAAACATAAATGATGATAAGGCAACAATAGCCAGCATCAACATTAACAGACCGGTATTTTTATGTATAAAGCTTTTCATGTTCTATTATTTAAGATAATTATTAAGGGTAATGGATGGCTGAAGCTTCAAGCCGTCAACAAAAGACTGCGCATTGATAACCGCGCCTGCTTTGTTAGTATGGGTATGGTCGGTTCCGAACAGGGCAAATACTTCGTCGCGGGTTAGCTTATTGTATTTTTCGGCAGTGATCGTATTCAGATCAATAAAGGCAACACCTTCCTGTTCGGCCACCTGTTTTGCCCACAGGCCATAATCTTTATTGGCTAAAACAATTTTTCCATCCTTATCCCACTCCCTGCGGGGGATCATAGAAACCACTATTGGCGTAGCGCCTTTGGCTTTGGTGTCCCTGATAAATTTACGCAGGTACCAGCCATAGGTATGTACCGTTTCAGGTCCTTTTGCCCAATTCAGCACAACAGAGTCTTCGCCAATGCCTTTTAATACACCACGGTAACCGCCTTTTGTAGTATCGGGTTTACTACCTTCGTTATGGCCAAAACCCATAATCACAAAGTCGCCGGGTTTAAGCGCGGAATCTACCTTAGCCCAGCGGCCTTCCTTTACAAAAGTGCGGGTGCTGCGGCCAGCTGTGGCACTATTGACTACGTTAATTTTTGAGAGGTCTAAGTGGTCGACGATGGTTGTCCCCCAGCCCCAAAGCTCTTTATCGTTATTATGCATGGTAGAATCGCCCACCATATACAGCGTTGGTTTTTGCTGGTTTATAAAGGCCAGCCCTGCAACAGCAATTGTAACCAATGCCACAGCTATTTTAAGTCGTTTCATTTATTTAAGAGGTATTTATTTAACGGATTATCAGGATTTGCGCGAATGCCTACAACTACCGATTGCGCGTTTACCGTAGCACCTAATTTGGTAGTGTGCGTTTTATCAGGTGCGAAGAATTTGTTTACAGAATCAGCGCCTAATTTTTCATACTTATCGGCGGTGATGTTGTTCATATCAATAAATATCACACCTTCCTGTTCGGCTACCTGTTTGCTCCATAAACCGTAATCTTTATCGGCACGGGGCACTTTACCATCGCGAAATAGGTTATGTGGTATCATCGACAACACCATTGGTGTGGCGCCTTTAGTTTTTGCTTCGCGGATAAACTTGCGGATATACCAGCCAAATGTGTGTACTATTTCGACAGAGCCATTTGGATAGATGAGATGTACTGTATCTTCGCCAATACCCTTCAACACTCCGCGACCAATAGCCCGGCCTGCCGCATCGGCATTTGGCGGTGTGATACCAGGTTTGGCACCTTCGTTATGGCCAAACACCATCAGTACATAATCGCCTGGTTTTAGCAAGGAATCAACCTTATCCCAGCGGCCTTCTTTTACAAAGGTGCGGGTGCTGCGCCCGGCCATGGCGTGGTTGGCGATGTTGATCTTTGTGGTATCGAAAAAATCGCTGATAGCAGTCCCCCAGCCCATTAACGGCAAAGTATTTTTGGTGGTGGAATCGCCAATGATATAAATGGTGGGCTTTTGTTGAAAAGTAAACGCAAGGCCAATTAACCCTGCTACCAGTATCATTAGTCCTATTTTAATCGGCTTACTCATTTTATTTCACAATATCTACGGTGATGGTACCATCGGCTAATCCTTGCGATGTGGCTTTGATAATAGCTTTACCAATCGCGCTTCCCTTAATAATGGCTATACATTTACCACGATAAGTATGCCGTGCATGTAACGGAAACGCATCGTGATTGGCAAGGTCGCCGTTATCAGTGACGGTAATTACACCAGGGCCGGTAATATTAAAATCAATTACGTGGTTGCCATTAGGGCAAGGCACGCCGTTAGCGTCAACCACAGTTGCAGTTACGTAGGCTACATCGTCCCAAATGTTTGCAATTTTAGATTTATCGACCGTTAATAATATTTTGGCAGGTTGACCGGCAGTTTTTAGTTCGTCGGTTTGTACTATTTTGCCTTTATTTTTACCTACCGCTTTAATCGTACCTTTTTCAAAAGGCATAGTCCAATCACGTGGTGAATCGTCAGCTGGTTTTGGTTTCGTTCCTAACGATTTACCATTCAAAAACAACTCTACCTCATCGCAATTGCTGTAAACGGAAACCCTTGCCATAGTATAATTGCTGATATCGGCAGGTGTCCAGTCGGCTACCATAGGGCTTGCCGCGGCATCGTCCCTTTTGCGAACAATATGCACAACCGGTTTATCCGACCACCAGCTTTCGCGCTGATAACTTAACGGGCGTGAGCCGCCGGTACGGTCTAACAAAGCCTGCCCATTCACCACGTTTGGCCAATCGGCTTCGCCAAGGTAATCAACACCCGTCCATAAAAATTGACCGGCTACATATTCATGATCGCGCAGGGAAAGCCAGGCAGTCAGGGTATGGCCATTTTCGGTACCAATTACTTTCCAATCAGGGTGCGCCGTATGCGCATCAACCAATTCATTCTCCCGATAGTTTTGGCCTACCACGTCCATCATTTTAGCAAAACCATTATCATAAACCTTTGATACGTTCGGACGGAACAACGCCATGGTTACTGGCCGGGTGCCATCTGTTTGGTGTATCAGGTCCTGCATATCACGATACTTCTTAAAACCCGAGGAATCACCCAGGTTATCATGTATCTCGTTACCAATGCTGTAGATCACTATTGAGGGGTGATTGCGGTCGCGCAATACCATGTCTTTTGTATCGGTTAAACCCCATTCTTTGAAAAATTTATCGTAACCGCCTGCGCCGCGCACTTTGTTAGCTTCCCAGGTATCAAAGTTTTCGTCCATCACTACGAAACCCATCCTGTCGCACAGATCTAAAAACTCAGGCGCCACCGGGTTGTGCGAGGTACGGATACCGTTCACGCCAATATCTTTTAATAGTTGCAGCCTGCGTTCCCATACACGTAAAGGCACAGCAGCCCCTAGCGCGCCGCCATCATGATGCAGGCAAACGCCTTTGATCATCAGCTTTTTGCCGTTCAGCACAAAACCTTTGTCAGCGGTAAATTCAGCGGTGCGGATGCCAAAAGGTACTGTTTCACTGTCGAAAGTTTTAGCGCCAGATGACACTTTCACAATTGCTTTGTACAGTGCCGGATGTTGAGGACTCCATAATGTGGGGTTACGCACCTCGTAATCCCCTTCAACAGTAGCAGACTTGCCGGGGGCAATATCATGGCCAGCCGGGTCATATTTACCAGCCAAGGCAACTTTTCCTGTTTCGTCTAAAATATTAACAAAAACCGCCGCAGAAACTTTTGCTTTTGAAGTATTGACAATGGTAGTTTTAACATGCACAACAGCTTTTTCCGGGCTAACTTTAGGTGTAGTTACAAACACACCCCAATGCTCAATATGCACAGGGTTAGTCACAATCAGGCGTACATGGCGGTAAATACCCGCGCCGGTGTAGTAACGCGAAGCCGGTTGCACTTCATTATCCGCCCTTACAGCTATGATGTTGGTTTTTCCCTTACCAAAATTCAGGTGGCCTGTCAAATCATAAGCAAAGCTAATGTACCCATAAGGGCGCTTGCCTAAATGATAACCGTTTATCCAAACATCACTATTGGCCATTACGCCGTCAAATTCAATAGAAACGAGTTTTTGCGCATCGGCGACATCCATTTCAAAGTGTTTGCGGTACCAGCCTATACCCGCTGGCAAATAACCACCACCGCGACCAGTGGGATTATTTTTATCATAAGTACCGAATATGCTCCAATCGTGCGGCACATCTATTTTTTGCCATTGCGTGTCAGCAAACCCAGTTTTATCCGCACCGCTGGCATCGCCCTGGTAAAATAACCAGGCTTTATCAAACGGGGTTATCTCACGCCCTTCGTTATTCTGAGCTTTTGAAATAGCCGCCGAAAAAAGTGATATGAAAATAAGTGTATACGTTTTGATCATAAGTATGATGTTTTATTTCGTCTTCGCTTTTGGTTTTAGTTCATCCGGTGCGCCATTGGTGTAGGATATAAACACCTCTTTAGATGGTTTGCTAAATAAGTTTTCAATAGTATTGATGGGGATCTCTACAGATGGTTTAAATTGCGGCGAGGCCATGTATTTCATAATGCTATAGTACAACTGTCGTGCGGCTGGTCTGTCGGAATCTATATCAGGTGATAGGTCCGCACTGCTAACAATAATACTGCCCTTCCCTACCTTTGCCTCTAATATAAACGCTAATGGCCGGTTCATAAACCAGGTATCAATTGGCTGCACCAAGGCCCTAAAGCTTTTGGGGAATTCTTCCAGGTGCATTACCTGCGCTTTTTTTAGAATATCCCACCAGTTCATTTCGCTATAGCCACTATTGGGGAAATCATTAAATATGGGATGCTTAGGATCACATACAAAACCCAACGTATGTGGCGGGCGCATTTTAAACCAGGAAGTATTCCAAAAAACGGGTGTGAAATTTTGGATGATCTCCTTCCCTTTTACCACTTTTCCTGCCCCGTTTAAAAATACTTTACCACCATTTGCCAATACTTGCCTGGCTTTATCATCAAGTTCGGTAGTGTAATAAACATCGGTATTTACTTTAGCTATTTTTTCAGGATACACCCAAAAATCCCAGTTGTTGCTGAATGTGGTGTTTGGCACAGCAACATCTAAATTAAGCTTAGTCGGCCTGGTGATATTTGATAAGGCTACGCTAACTTCGCCCGCTTGCTGGCAATTGTTGAGGTTGTAGCTTTTTCTGTCAAAAGTACCTTGGGCTATTATTTGATGCTGATCGTTTGTTAACTTCCAGGTTAACGCGGCATTCATCGGCCTGGTGTAATTGAATAATTCTACATTGGCCTTTAACGTCTCGTTGTTGGTATAGACAAATTTTTCTGTAAGTATTAGCGGCACTGTTGAATTACAGAAGCGCGAGAATTGCTGGGGCGTAACGTAACCTTTATTATCCCAAAATGCATTCAGTACGCCTACCAACGCTGTCCCTTGGCCTGGGTAATCATTTAATGATAATAATTGAAACCCAGAATAGCCCGGTGTGCGCATCATTTTTTCCATATCATGCTTGTAGCACAAAACCTGCAGTTTCCCTGTGGCATACAAGAACTTCTCAGCTTCATCAGCCATACCATGATCTTTTAGGTCTTCCTGAAAAAGTTCAAAGTTTTTGGCGCGATAAATACCGGTATATTTTTTAATTTCCTTAAAATCAGGGAAAGCGCAATATTGCCCAACCTCGTGCGCTACGTACGGTACATTGAACTTGGCAATTTTAGCACTATGGTCTGAATTTGATTCAGGGCGCTGGTTCCAGTTCAATCCCCGCGCATCGGCACGTACCATAAACTCGTTATTAGGGATAATTGGCCAGCTGCCACCAACTGCGCCACCTGTATAAATACGGCGACTGTCTTTCGCTTTCCAGTAATCAACAAACTTAGTCAGGTATTCTACTTGCTTACCCGCGGGCTCGTTGCCGTAACCCAACATACAAAACGACGGGTGGTTGCCGTATACTTTACTTATGCGATTAGTTTCATCATAAATATACTGGTCAATTGGCCGGCCTAACCCTAAACCACTGCCATGATTAGCCCATGAAGGTCCTTCAACATAAAGGTATATACCGGCTTTATCAGCTGCATCAAAAGCGGCCTCGGGCGGGCACCACGAGTGGAAACGCATATGGTTTAATCCGTACGCCTTGCAAATGGCGAAAATCCTGTCCCATTCTTTCTCAATCATAGGCGCGTAGCCTGTTAACGGGAATTCACAATTATTTACTGTACCACGCAGAAAGACGGGATTACCATTGATGGTAAAGTTTCGCCCTTCTGCTTTAAACTCGTGCATCCCGAAGGTAAGCTGTTTAGTATCTGCCGGAGCATTACCTATCACTAATTTGGCTGTAAGCTGATATAAGGCCGGGTTAAATTCATTCCAGGTTTGCATTTTATCGCCCATAGGCAAATCAACCATTATTTCGGTAACGCCATTGGCTATTTTACAAGGTTTAACTGCTGAAGGCACGCTGCCCTGAAGTTTGGTATTAGACAATTTTGCTATTACTGTTATCTTTCCATTTACTTCAGGCCCATCGTTTTTCACGGTGAACTTCACATGTGCCATTTTGTCTTTCAAATCAGGATATATCTGCACGTCATCAAGCCATGTTGTAGCGCCTGCGTGTAACTCAATCTTCCCGACAATTCCATTCCAGTTTCCCTGAGTATGATCGGTTATGCTATGCGAATCAGGACCTACATTAATGGCCTTGATCCGGTTATCGATACAAATACTAAGCGTATGTTTCCCCGGGGATATTTTGCCGGTCAAATCAAACTCGTGTGGCGCAACCAGGCTGTTTTGCATGCCTATTTCTTCGCCATCAACCCAAAGTTTGGTTTCCGTATGCGGGCGTTCAAGAAATAGCACCACCCTTTTGCTTTTCCAATCGGCTGGTATAACCACATCTTTTTGGTACCAGGCGGCACCAGTATAATGTTTATGGGGGGTAAGCCAAAAAGGTATCTTCAAATTTCCCGGCTGGCGGTATTTTGCCATCCGCGGATTATAATACCACGAGCTATCATAAATACTGCCTGTCCATTTTGTTTTCAGGGTGATGTTATTGCCTTTCCAATTCTCGGCCATCGAACCCGGCAAATGGATAGTATCACCTAATTGTTTTAAATACCATTTATCGCCAATACCTTTATCTGTAGAATCGATTTGAAAACGCCATTGCCCAGCTAAAGGGATGATATTGCCTGCCTTTTTAACCGGCGGCATGGACAAAGCACAGCAAACAATGCCTAAAATAGCAGTGGCTGATATAGTAAATCCTTTAAACTTCTTATAGTTGTTGTTTAGTTTTTTTGGCATCGGTTAAATTAGAAATTATCTTATGCCCGGCGGCAATAATTGGTACACGAACTTATAAGATAATTTGCCAAATGGCATCCTGTAGCATCCTGCCAAAAACAAGAAAAGCGGCCCTGGCGAGCCGCATTTTCTTTTATTAACCAATTTATTACAGAAAAGACGTTTACTTAATGTTTAATAGCCTGGGTTTTGAGTGTATAAGCCAGGCGTAGTATCTATCTCACGCTGAGGAACAGGGTAAATAATATAGTTAGCGATAGCTGGTTTAATAGCTTTTTGGGCATCGTCCTTAGCAATCCACGCATTCATGATCGTTAACAGATTACCGCTTCTTTGCAAATCGAACCAACGCAGACCTTCATCGGCAAACTCGCGGCGGCGTTCGTCAAATAACTGCGGCAATGTTACCCCGGTGATTGAGGGTAAGCCTGCCCTGGTACGTACCTGGTTAACAATAGCGTCCACATCACTTTGAGAGCCTGGGGCACCATGTAAAATGCACTCGGCTTTCATCATCAGTACATCGGTGTATCTGATAGCTATGTAGTCAATACCCCAGTCGAAACGGCTTAGTACAGAAGATAGTTTAGAAACATCCAGCCATTTTTTAAAGAACGGACGGTTCTCGGTGCTTCCCGCGTTAGTATAGCCGGCAGTATAAATTGTTGCTGCTTTGCGCACATCTGTGGCAGCATAGCTGCTGGCCAAATCAGGTGATACCGGGATAATTTCAAGGCTTCCGTTTGATTTGGTGTCTTTCAATGAAAGAAAATACCCATTAGGTGTTAAATTCCATGGATATGAGGCACCATATAAGTCACTGGTACCACTAATACCAGACGTATAAATCACATCAAAAACAGATTCCTTATTAACGGCAGGCCCTTGATTGGTGTAGGCGAATATATTAGCATAATTAGGATTAAAAACAAAGCCGCCATTGGTAATAATATCTTGCAATAAAGGCAGTGCCAAATTCCATTCATTTGATGCAAGACCCGGACCTTCAATGCCGTATGTAGGGCCTGATTTAGCCATATATGCCTCGGCCAATAATGCTTCAGCTGAATACTTTGTTGCACGGCCAACGTCAACACCTGTATAGCTGCCGGGTAAATTAGCAATAGCGAACTGCAGGTCAGAGGTAATTAATTTATATACATCAGCTACCGGGCTGCGGCTTATTGTGTTGGCTTCAGCTGCCGAAACCGGGTGATCAATTATTGGTAGTTTTCCAAAATATCTTACCAGGTCAAAGTAAAAGAACGCGCGTAAAAATTTTGCCTCGGCCTGTAGCCTGGTAGCTAATGTTGCTGAACCAACTAAACTACCATTTTTTGCAAGTTGGTCTAATAAGGTATTAGCACGGAATATACCATTAAAATCGGTAGTCCATGCCTCAGTTACATAGGCATTAGCCGGCAGCGATGGCGAAAAGTCGTTTATAGGATCCCAATCGCGCACGGTTACCGATACACCATAAATATTATCCGAACGTATTTCAGATAAGTTTTGAAGACGGTTTGGATAATTATGCAAGTCCGCATAAATAGCGTTTGATGCTTGTAAAAAATCGCTCGGTTGCAAATAAAAGGTAGCGGTTGTTGACGTTGAAATTGGCACCTGATTTAGGTCCTTCTTACAAGCTGTCATTAAAGCAACGGCTGATATGGTTGATAGAAAGAATATCTTTTTCATTTTGATAATATTAAAAATGATTAAAAAGTAACGTTTAACCCGAAGATGAGTGATTTGGCCAATGGCAAGCCACCGTAATCACCCGGTTCAGGATAGTTACTGTCTGAACTAATAGCCGTATTCTGCGCTTCAGGATTGAAACCACCATAGTACTTATCATGACCAAAGAAGTTTTCGGCGGTAACGTAAATACGGGCAGCGCTTAAGAATTTAACTTTTCCTTTGAATGCATTTTTCAGATTGTAACCCAGGGTGATATCCCTTACACGATAATAATCAGATGAATACAACCAATCGGTATTGGCTACGAAGCCGAATGTTGAGTAAGCTTTACTTACACGCCCAGCACCAGGATTATCAGGTGAACGCCACCTGTTTACGTAAAATTCAGGTGCATTATCTGTAAAGCCTTGACCTGTACGCGTAATAGCACGGCCTAATAATGAATAGATAGAACCACCGTTTTGGCCCTGTACTAATACGCTTAAATCAAAACCCTTAAAACGTACAGTATTGGTGACACCCCAGGTCCAGTCTGGACTTGGATGCCCAACAATTTGTTTATCAGCCTCGGTAATTACACCATCACCGTTAAGGTCTTCATATTTAGGGTCACCAACGGTTTCACCTGTGCCGTATAAGGCAACTTTGTTAGTGATATCGGCCTGGGTAAGGATACCTATTTGCCTAACCACATAAATACTGTTCAATGGCTGACCAACTTGTAGTATGTTGTCAGATACATCAAACGAGTTAGGTATAATGATACGCTGTTGGTTGCCATATAACGAAACTACCTTGTTGGTATTGTGTGTTAAAGTAACTGAAGTACTCCAGGTAACCTTGCCAGACATATTATGGCTGGTTAATTCCAGTTCCTCACCAATATTACGTACCGAACCGGCATTGCGGAAGCCGCTGGTAAAGCCAGTCGCTCCCGGTACAGGCACATTTAGCAATAAGTCGGTGTTTAATTTATTATAATAATCAAATGAACCTGTTAAACGGTTTTTGAAAAAACCGAAATCAACACCAAAATCATAAGTTTGCGATTTTTCCCAACGCAGGTCGGGGTTAGCTAAGTTGCTTGGCGCCTGGCCTATCGCTATAGCTTGGGTAGCACCCAGATCGTAACCATAAGAACCAATTTGAGCAATACTGGCATAATCACCGCTAAAAGCGTTATTACCATTTACACCATAACTGAAACGAAGTTTTAAATCACTTACGGTCTTAGAGTTTTTCATAAAATCCTCTTCAATTACCCTCCAGCCTACTGAAGCTGACGGGAAAACACCGTATTTATTATTCATACCAAAGCGAGATGAACCATCTTCACGTATACTGGCCGATAACAGGTATTTGTTTTTATAATCGTATTGCGCACGGCTGAAATACGATACTAAAACACTTTTAGAAGCGCTTGAACTACCAGTGGTAGCTGCGGCAGCATTCAGCGTTTGAATAACGGCGCTTGTATACCCGCCAGAGGATGATAACGATGATTGATCTAAACGATCGGTATTATATGATTCACCCAACAGTACGTTTAAGTTGTGTACACCGCCAAAAGTGCGGCTAAAATTCAGCGTATTCTCGTTTACAAAAGTTTGCCTTTTAAACGTGTTGTATGAACCAGACGTAGCTGAAGTTACATTTGGGTTGGTAGTAGCATTAAATGTCCTTGTAGAAAGCGAGCCTGTAATGGTATAAGGCGTGTAACCGTTCGACGTATTATCTACGTTATCAAGATTGAGTGAACTTCTTAATACCAGGCCCTTAATAATTTCATATTCGGCAAATACAGTTCCCAAAGTACGGTATTTCTTTGTTTGCCCTACTTTATACTCAAGTTTAGCAATCGGGCTATTAGCTGAGTTACTCCAGCTGTATTGAGCATTTTTAAATGCATTTGTATATAATCCTACAGTGTCTTCCTGGATGGGACTGTAACTGATAGCCTGGTGAAAGATGTTGTCCTTGCCTTCTACGCCGGGATCTTGAGCAATGGAGAATGTTGGGGCTATATTAACACCCAATTTGAAGTTTTTAGCAATATTTACTTCCACATTAGCACGGGCGGAATAAGCCTTATAACCCAAGCCTTTTACAAAGCCGTCCTGGTTAGCATAATTACCTGATACAAAATATTTCACATCTTCCGTTCCACCACTTGCGCTTAACCCCTGGTTTTGCATAGCGCCTTTTTGTTCAATCGCTTTTTCCCAATTGATATATTGCAGGCCCGGATGGCCGGGTTGGGCCCAACGAGGATCTAACATATAAGCTGTGCTGAAAGCACCACCATTTAAGGCTTGTCTTTTTGCAGCATCATCGTTAGCAGTTGCGCCGGCCGATCCATATTTTAATACGTATGCCGCGTTTATCATTTCTGTCGCACGATCAATCCATTCATCTCCGTTTAACATAGGCAGATATTTGGCGGCCGCGTTATAGCCAAAATAAGCGTTGTAATTGATTTTTGCTTTACCGGTTTTGCCTTTTTTGGTAGTGATCAATACGACACCATTTGAAGCACGGGAACCGTAAATAGCGGCAGCAGCGGCATCTTTCAATACCTGGATATCTTCAATATCATTAGGGTTGATATTATCCAACGGGTTACCTGTGCCGAATGAGCCACCGGTACCTAAAACCGAAACGGTTAAAGGGAAACCATCTATTACATATAATGGTTCGTTACCTGCAGTAATAGAGCCAGTACCGCGTACGTTAACGCTAAAAGCCTTTCCCGGAACACCGGTGTTTTGTTTAACTGTTACGCCTGCCATTTGACCAACCAATGCCTGATCAACACGGGTAATAGCACGCTCGTTAAGATTATCAGCTTTAAAAGTAGCTTGTGCACCAGTTACATTACCACGTTTTTGTGTACCATAACCAATTACAACAACTTCATTTAACTGGCTGTTGGTTTCGGTTAGGGTTACATTTATTTGGCTGCTGCCACCAACCGTAATTTCCTTGGTATCATAACCAACAGATTTGAATGTCAGAACCTGACCGGCAGAAGCTTTAATACTATACCTGCCATTAACATCGGCAACGGCACCTGTTTGTGTTCCTTTAATTTGCACCGAAACACCAGGGATGGGCATATTTTTAGTGTCTGTTACAATACCAGTTACGGTTTGTTGTGCACTTTGCAATACTACAGTTTTAGACCCATTTGATAATGTGGCGGTTTGCTGTGCATTAGCATTATATACTGCCAGGTTAAAAAAAAGCAATAACAATAGCACTTTACTGAGGTAAATAAACGCTTGTTTCATAAAATTTATTTAAGGTTTAACTGTTTGGTTCCAGTTTTTATAATTGTTAAACGAACTTAAAGTATCGTGTAAAAACAAGTGTCCTGTAGTGTCCTGCTTTTGTATTGGTTACGTTACAAAAGCAGGACACTACAGGATGGTTTAAGCTCAAATTCCGTAGGTTTGAGCTTATTTTGGGGTTACTATACTCATGGGGGTTAGTGTAACGGGGCCAATTAAGCCCGAAGCTTTCGGTTCCCATTTTGAGGCATTAAATAAACCGTCTGGCCCGCGTGAATCGCGACCGTGCGATTGGAAATTGGTATTATAAAATATACGATATGGGATATTCCGTTTATCCATATCAATAATACGGTTAGCCATTAAATTAGCCACTTTTATTTCCAGTTGGTTGTTTGCTTTTAGTTGTGATGCCGGAATATTTACGATGTATTGCGGGCCAAGTAATGTAGCCAGTTTTGCCCCGTTCAAATAAACCTCCGCTTCTTCATGTACTTTGCCCAAATCAAGCTGATAGTTGGTTGCTGTTTTAGCCGGTTTGTTGAAAGTAATGGTATAACTGCCTGTACCTGAAAACGCCTTTTCAGCATCACCACCCAACTCAGTCCACGATTTTAATTCGCTGGTTTGAATTGTCGCAGGCAGTGTCGGGCCGCCTTCGGTGAATCGCAACGTCCAGTTACCCGCTATATTTATCGCATCGCCAAAAGGCTGATAGTAATTATAAGCTGCACCTGTAATTACCGTTGGCGATGTTTGCAGGATACAGCTTTCACCCGGTTGCAATTGCAGATAAACACTGGCACCTCTCCCTCTTTTGTTGATCTTACCCAAGCCCGATTGCTTAGTCATTGGGTTAAATATCACCACCGATGCTGCGTTTTTTGCCAAAGGCACCCAGGTATCAACTGCTTTGTCGCCTTTGTTGGCTACAAAATAACTGTTACCTGTTTTATAGGTGCGGCGCACAAATTGCAAACCGTTGTCTGTCATTGCCTCCCTGGTGATGCCCGCAACTTCCATTAATGGGGTAATTTCATCAGATAGCAGGAAGCGCCCCTTACCTATTTTGGCTACCTTGACCCCATTATTTGTATTGGTGAAATTAAGGCTGCCGAGCAGATTTTTAAATATGGTTTCACGTTTATCCAAATTCCCATAGCCCGGTACACCTGAAGGCAGGTTTTTATAAACAACCACGATTGCACCGTCATTAGCCAGAGCCATAATTTTAGTAAAACTTTCAAGCGAAATATATTTACAGTTAGGCAACAGGATGGTTTTGTAATGGTTACCGTTTGAGATAATGCCACCAGATGTTGTCTGTAAGCCCAATATTTGTTTATCAGAGATAAAATCGAAGGTGTAGCCCTTCTTCAGCATTTCGGCCGATGAAGTTTCAAAGCCTGTACCCATAAAATCGGGGCGCATGCCGGCATAGTGTTTCAGCAAATCGCCACGACCTAACTCGGAGAAACTATCAAACAATGGGTAATAAACCAGCACATCATTATCAGGTTTGCCTTGCTGCAAGAACGATTGCGTACGGGCGATGTAATTGTTCAGCGTAGAAAAATCATTCCAAAATGGATTGGTCTGATTAAAGTGCACTGCGGCATAGAATAACCAGCCAGGCCAGGCTGCATCCTTAGGCGAATAGCTGATACCATGATAAAAAATATGGTTAACGCCACCAATAAAGAGTTTATCTATTGCCTGTTTTACATCACCTAACGATGACAGGAAATGATCATTCAGCCAGGTTGCCGATTCGGACGATGCTAATGGTTTCCCCATTATGTGAGCTGCAGACGTAGCGGGTTTATAGCTCAAAATATCATTACCCTCAGTCTCGGGAATATCAATAGCCCCATATAGATCTAATATATTGGCCGGTGAACCGTGCGATTGATTACGAATCAGCGCGCCTTTGGCCTTAGCCCAATCGTGCCATGGTTTGGTGAAGTTATCTAATAGTAAATCAGATATCGTTTCACGGTAATCGCATAGTACACGGTTATTAATGTCTTTACCATCTTTGCTGAACAAGGCATCCAAATGATCGCGCAGATCGTAACCACGGCGTTTAGAAAATTCATCAAAAAACTGTGGTGTAAAGTTCGATTGCCCACGGGCGTCATCCACTTCATAGGAATCGTTAAAGAAGCTACGGATACCACTCAGATCTTTACCAGCAAAAGCTTTATCAAACCTATCCAGGTAATGATTTAGCGCCGGTTTTGAAAAATGGTCTATCACGAAACCTTCGCCACCCGGCGCGGCGCGTTCTACCATTTTACCGTGCCAGCCCTGGAATATCGCATACAACTTCCAGTCGCCGGCAGGTGGTGTCCAGTTCAGTTTGCCATCGGCATCAACTTTATTTGTCAGATTGATATGCTGGCCTTTTTCATCATAAGCCACAAGGATCGTCAACGGGATATGCTTTTCAAACCTTACCTGGTCAAGCGCCATTAACTGAAGATTCTTATTACTGCTGATAGGTTCTATCAAATCGGTAATTTTTGGCGCTACGCCATCGGCACGTACCAGTGGTTGTTGAGTAAAAGCTACTGCTTCATTTAGTTTTTCGCCGCCTTTCACGCTATATGTTTTCCAGAACATTTCCTTACTGGCATCTTCGCTGGTAACCCACGGACCACCAAATGGCCAGCCTGTAGCGTTGGCCAGGTCAATTCCCATATTCAGGCGTTTACCTTCCTGCAAAGTATATTGCAGCATACTTACCCATTGCGGCGACAGGTAAGTGATAAACTCACTTTCATGGCCTTTTACCCCATAAATAGGTGTAATTTCCAAGCCCCCCAAACCGGCAGCTTTATAGCTTTCCATGTTCCAGGTTAAGTCTTTTTTGTTTACTGCGCTGCCTTCCCACCACCAGCGTGCCCAGGGTTTGGTTTGTTTGGTAATAACCGGCCAGGCAATTTGCGCCATAGCGTTATAAGTACCTAAAGAAAGCGCAACGGCGACAGCTATTTTGATATGTTTATGAAATGACATGAACGTTAAATATAAAATGACCTAATGTCTCAATGACTAATGACGTTAGTTAATGTTTCGCTATTTCCACCGCGTAGGTTTGCTCCACCCCCTCAAAGTTAGCACGGAAGATGATCCACTTTTCATCGGGCGAGAAATGCACGTTGGGCTCCAGCTTATAGTTGTGGTGTTTCATATTCACCAGCTTTTCCGATTTTAACCTGTCGCCGTTTGGCTTAAATAGGTATAGCCATTCCCCATCGGGCGCTTTGGCTACCTGTCCCGGATCGCCGCCATCACCGCAGAAAGTTTTCTCATCCTTGGTTACGTTAAAGTGTATCGACCATTCGTTCCTGTCCATTTCATACATGCGGTCTTCTTTGCCTGTTTTCATATCAAAAGCCGCTAAAAAGAAGGTTTTGCCTTTCGGTTTTTGCAGGTCGAACCACTCGTGCTGGCCACCGATACCAAAAAATTCGTGACCGGCAATCTCATTCACCATCGTGCGTTTGTGCATCAGTGTATTTTTCAGGGTTTTGATGTTGATATTCCAGATACGGTCATTCTTTTCCCAGGGCCCTTCGTGGCAATAAGAAAGGATATCCGGATCAACTGGCGAGAACAGCAGGTGATTAGTCCATTCATTCTCACGGTGTATCTCGGTCAGTTCACCTGTTTTGACATTAAGCTTATAAAGGATATGTTCGATATGCGCATCATAAATACGATTGAAGTACTGACTCTTTTCCGGATATTTTTCGTGTATCTGGCGTTCCAGGTCACCGGTTGCTTTTACGCAGGCCAGGTAAGTACCATCGGCATTAACAGTACCGACGCGCCCTTTAAACGATGGATCGAACGCATAGATGAACCTGTTTTTACCTGTAATGGCATTCACCGCGAAAACGCTATCCCCGCTTTGATAATAGGCGTCGTTAGTTTTGGGGCAAACCATTTCTCCCGCTATCGCCTTGTGATTGGTCAGTTGTTTAATTTCCAGCGTTTTCAAGTTCACAGTAAATAACTGGTTTCCCATAGCCTTATCGGCTACGCTGCCATAAAACACCATCAAATCGCCTTTACTGCCTTGGGGTACAAAGCAATAATTATTGAAATAGAAACTGGCATTGCTGGTGCCCGGTCGGCGCGATAGGCGCACCACTTTATGGCCGGTATCTTTGTCAATCCACTCGTTGGGCATTTCTTTGCCACCGGTTTCCATCGTTTCCTGGGCTTTAACAGTCAGCAAGCCTGCCTGTACAAATATCAGCGCAAGCAAAATCAATTTCTTTTTCATATGGTCAATTTATTCAGGTTCAATTGGTAACAACATATTTATTCAGGTCGCGCATGGCGATCACTTTGTAATGGTTCTCTTTCAGAAACTTCAGGTAACCTTCAAAAATCTCAACCGAGGTAGTTACCCAGGGATGCGCATCATCCGGCACGCCGTGGATAGTTAGCACAGCTATTTTGCCACCTTTAGCTTGTTTTAAAATATCGTAGGCAGCATCGGCTTTTTCACTGTGGGTGGTATAGCCTGGCATCAGCATTGGCTCGTCGGTTTTTGGGTCATATACCCTATCCCATCCGCCGCGGGCAAACTTGTAGCCCTTCTTTTTAAGAACTTCAATTGCCCGGCGACTGGTATCATAGCCCGGGTATGCAAAGCTTACGGGCTTAGGGATATGGTACTCATCAAATTTTTGCTCTATGTAACTTAGCTCCGAGTTTAGTTTCTCGTCAATAATCTTATTTACATGCGTATGATGCCAGGTATGGTTGCCTATTTCAAAACCCATTTTGCTGAGTTCGGCAACCTGCTCCCAGCTCATGTATTTGGTTTTATCACTAAAATCGGGCTTGCCGCCAAACTCGCACACAAAAAAAGTGGCTGTAAAACCATATTTTTTTAGTAACGGCGCCACGTTTGTGTAATGACTTAAAACAGCATCATCAAAAGTAAGTACCACCAATTTATCGGGGATAGGTTTCTTTATTCCCTGTGCTTGGGCATACATGCAGCATCCAAACATCACCAGTAATATGTAAGCAATTATTTTCATCAATTTCCCGCTGGTTTTACGTTACTCCATTTAGGGCTGGGCGGTACACTGAAACTTTCTACCGGATCAGGATGCGATGGATCGAACGTTGATTTGTCTATAATATATTTTTCAATCCCTAAATGATTGCTTTTAATACCCTCCATTACACATTTGGCTATCTCATAAGCACCATAACTGTTAAAGTGTGTATTATCCGCCAATGCCTTTGTTTGTCCGGGGAATGTGTTAGCAGGATAATGCACCAACGCTTTTGTTGAACCTTCTTTGCCTAAAGCTTCATAAAACTTAGTGGTCATGGCATTTAAGTCAATCAGGGCAACGTTCATATCTTTGGCCACCTTGCGTGCAGCGGCGGGGAAATCGCCAAGGGTATTTACGACTTTTCCGCTATCATTAAATTCGCGGCGGGCAGTCGAGGTGACAATTACCGGGATCATTTGCTTTTCCCGGGCGCGATGATGAAAGTTTTGAACCTTTCAGTGTATGATTTCCAGGCGCCATCATTAGGGCCTTTTTCTTTCTGATCGTTATGACCGAATTCAATAAACAAGTAATCACCAGGTTTTGCTACACTTAACACCTTATCCAATCGGTGGCTGCCTAAAAAACTTCCCAGGGTAAGCCCCGATTCCGCGTGATCGGCAACTGCGACCCCCGGTTTCAAAAAGCGTGTGATCATTTGCCCCCAGGCGCACCAGGGTTCTTCATCCTGGTCAACAACGGTTGAGTTGCCTGCAAGGAAGATGGTGATCTGGTCGTCAACCTTTTCGATTTCTACCGCGTCAACACAGGGCTGGGTGTCGTTAAATTCAAGGGTTAGCTTGTCGTCCCAATCGTATTTACCAATCTCGCGCGGGTTACGGCGCACTTCGCCACCGGTACTTATTTGCGGCTTGCGGATGTTGACTATAAAACTGATCTTTTTAGTATCGTTGCTGGTTTGTACTTTTTCCAGCATCAATCTGCGCGATTCGGCCTTTACTGTTGCCGTGCTTGTACCCTTGATATCGCCCAACGTAACAGTAACCTTATAATTCCCTTCGGGTATGTTTACTGAAAAATAGAACGGTTTATCGCTGGTGATATAATCGCCGGTGAGTGATTTTTTCGCGTCGCGAACAACCGCTGTAACCTTTGAACCGAAGTCGAACCCATACCCAGTTTTATCGGCTGTGGTATCCTGCGGTGTAATTTTGGTGTAGCTCTTAGCCGCCTTCCCGCTGCCAAAATCGAATTTAAAGCTGGTTTTTACATCCTGCGCAAATAATTGTGCAGAAACAGACAGGCATAGTATTGACAATATGATCTTTAAAGATGATCGCATCAGCATAGGGTTAACAGGTTAATTGGATACTGTAAATTGACGGTTTATACAATTTTAAAGTTATGCCATGCTGTTATATTGAGCATCCTGTGCTATCCTGCATAACACCCTTAATTATGTAACAAATTCATCACGATAATATTTATCCATCTTTAAAATAGCCATTACAGTAACCCGATTTGAGAAGATCACATATCCCCCTTGCCCTTGCCCAATTTTTCAAAAGGCACTACCCCTGCCCGCGGCGCCCATTCGTTATAAAGGGCCTCCATTTGCTTAACGCGCTCGGGGTATTGGGTACTTAAGTCGTTTAATTCTGCTCTATCTGTTTTTATGTTGTACAGCGCCCATTGATTTTCAGGGTATTGCGATACAAGTTTCCAATCGCCCTGGCGTACTGCGCGGTTGCCTTCGTGCTCAAAGAACAGCGCTTTATTTCCTTGCCAGTTCTTGCCTTGCATCAACGGTAATAAGCTAACCCCCTCGGTTGGAGTAATGGCATTTCCATTATAAGTTTTAGGGTATGGCACACCGGCAATATCCAGGCAGGTAGCCATCAAATCTATCAAGTGTCCCGGCTGGTCGGTTTGCATATGTTTTTTAATAATAGACGGCGCGTTGGCGATGAATGGTGTTGCTGTGCCGCCCTCATATTCCCAGTGTTTGAACAGACGCAGCGGTGTATTACTCACGTTAGCCCCGGGGAAACCGTAGGTAGTAAATGATGTCGGGTCGCTGGCTGGTTTTTTACTGGCCGCGATGATCTCGGGCAGGAAGCCGTTACCTTTGGTGTATTCGCTGCTGGCACCGTTATCCGACAAGAACATGATCAGGGTATTCTGATCAACACCAGTTTCCTTCAGCGCTTTGCGGATGCGGCCAATGTTCTGATCCATCCTATCTACCATAGCTGAATATACCGCCATCTTATCATCAAAATCTACCTTCTCAGCATCGGTCAACGAGTTCCATTCCGGCACGTTTTTATCACGCGGCGATAGCTTGGTATCTTTTGGTACAATACCCAGGGCAATCATCTTTTTCAGGCGCTCTTCACGTAATACATCCCAGCCTTTCATAAATTTGCCTTTGTATTTGGCAATATCTTCGGGCAAAGCCTGCAAAGGCCAGTGCGGACTGGTAAACGCCATGTACAAAAAGAATGGCTTGCCGGTACCCTTGTTGTCTTTAATGTATTTCACCGCATAATCGGCATAATTATCAGTCGAATACCAATTCGGGCCGGGTGTAAATGGCTTATCATCCAGCGCTACAGTTAAGTGCTGGTTAGGGCGATATGAAGCCGTTGGATTGAAATAACTGCCTGCACCATCTATCAAACCAAAATAATGATCGAACCCGCGTTTAACCGGCCAGTTTTCGGGCGCGGTGCCTACATGCCATTTACCGGCCATATAAGTGTTATAGCCGCCTGCTTTTAAAGCCTCGGCAATGGTTACACAGTTATGGTTCAGATAGCCCTGGTAAGCTGGCTCTTTTCGGGTATTTACCATATCACCTACGCCTGCCTGATGCTGGTATAAACCTGTCAGCAGCGAAGCACGCGACGGACAGCAGCGCGAGGCATTGTAAAACTGTGTCATTACCAAACCCGTTTTGGCCAAATCATTAATATTGGGTGTTTGAATATCCGAACCGAAACAGTTGATATCGGAATAGCCCATATCATCGGCCAGGATGATGATAATATTTGGTTTTTTAGCGGTTTTCTGTGCCGATGCCATAAAAGCACATGCCGCCAGGATGGTGATAATAAATAGTTTTTTCATAGTATTATTCCCTTATCAATGTTATTGCCATTAGCCCTATCACCACATCGTTAGTATGCGTGGCAAGTGTCAGGCTTTTTAATTCTTTTGTTTTATCCAGCGGCAGGTCCAGCACAGTTGCCGCGCCGCCATCAATAGCGGTATTACTAAACCCTTTTATGCTGCTGTACTTCTTCACATCTGCTGTTACCTCGCCGGTTTTTAAATGCACGCGTAAAGGTTTCGGCGCATTTGTGTTAAAGGCGAAGCCATCATTCATGCAATCCTGCTCTATAGGCCACCAGTTTTCAGGGTTTTTCAATTCAAGTATAGATTTAGCTCCATCGGTATAAGTTACAGTAATAGTGCCGTTTACCATTCTCGATTGCATTGGATTGGTCGATCCTGCCATCAGGAAATAAGCGTGTGCGGCTTTGCCCGATAATGGCACAGTTACCTGTTTTGGAAAGTTATCCCATTGTGATGTGAACAGGATGTTTTTCTCATTGCCAGCAGATGTGGCAAACGGTATGCCTTGCGGGATAGTAAACACGCCATTAATAACGGCTTTTTTTAAACCACTATCGTCAATATTAGCCGTAACCAACGGGTATGCCCAGTTACCTATCCCCTGCGTAGGTAACTGTAACGTTGGCGATTTCGGTCGTGGGGATAAATATTGATTTTTGAAAATATTGGTGACTTTATCATTGAAGTAAGGTTTCAGATCAATCAATTCTGATTTAAAGCCTTTAGCTACCCAAACTTGAGTAGCCAAATGTTTAACAGTGTCTGTAATTGTTTTGTTTACTGGTTGCCACCATGTAAATAATCCCTGCTTATGCTGATAAAAATAAGTATGACTACCATTAACAATGTTCGTCTGATGATAAACGTTCTGCGGGTCGAACACCTTTGCCCCTGCTTTCGGCTCATTCGAGGGTTTTATCTTAGTTCCTCTCCAGATAACTTTAATATTGTATTTGTTAAGTCTGCCAGCATATATCTTTAATATGGGCTGACCAACTGCCTCACCGGCTACTGTCCATTTCACTACCTTACCGTTTATAGTTATAGCCGTTATACGATCAAATCGTGCAGGAATTTCAAATTGCAGATCAGCTTGCTTTTGAAATGCTGGGATAATGCTGTAAGCATCGATGTTACCACTGCGCTTAAAATCAAATCTCACATCAGGTATTTCCAACGACGCATGATCCCACCCGGCAGGGAAACCAGGTTTAATAACAACTGTATTATGCAATAGATCCGGCCGGATACCAAACAACCCTTCAACCAGCGAACGCGCAGCCATTCCAATCGGATCGCCAAAATCGCGGTATAGTTCGCCACGCACGGCATCGTAAAAAGATATCTGCTGAAAGTTACCCGGACTGGCACCCAAATACATACTTTCGATGATGGCGCTGCGCCACAATTGATAAGCATCTTCTGCGCGGTTACCTTGCCAATAAGCCAGGGCAGTATGCAGGTTCTCGGCCATCACAACATTGTTCAACGACCAATCATACGGTTCCCAGTTTGTAGTAGACAATAGGTGATTATCACCCGTTAAACCCTTGGCAATAACCGGAATATGCGGAATACGTGTATCTACATATCGTAAAGCCTGGTAGGTTTGAAAAGCATCAGGCACTTGCGAATCTATTGCGTGGTAAACCGTCCACAATCCCGCTGATGGATGTAATAGTTTTTCACCAAGCAGGTCTTTATATTCAGCATAACTACCCGTGGATGAAATCCATAATTGTTTATTAATAGCATTAAGAATATGCGCAGCCTCCTGCTCGTAAGGCTTTGGGTCCTCGCCGACAAGTTTGGCCAAATAAGCGGCATCACGGTTGGCGCGATAGTTATAAGCCGATGAATGTGTTACCCCGCCGCCGCTATATTGCAGGGCATCGCTTGCCCAAATGGCGCAATAGGCATCATATAAACCATCACCGTCAGCATCGTAATTGCGTTTCTCCCAGGCCAATGAGCGTTTAATGGTTGGCCAAAGCTTTTTAACCTCTTCTAAATTACCCGTCCATTTAAAATGATTTAGCAGTTCATCAATATAAACCAGGTTCATATCGTAGTGGTGAGGCACTATTTTACCACCAGGGTTACGGCTGATATAGCCACTGCTGAACATGGATGTCCCCAATTCTTCCTTCTGTCTTGCTAAATGTAAAGCAGTATCTGCTACAACGGGGCCGGTAAGTGGTTCGGTTATTTGCGAGAGGGCATAACTGCTAAAATGCGACCATGCCCTATCGTGCCAACCCAGCGGATCGGCCACATAGGGCCCGCGCCAGGCGGGTAAACGCATGCGCCAGGCCACTGCTCCATGCATATACGAGGGGCTTTCCCAGATACCATCAGCCGCAATACTCAATGCACCGCCCAGCGTGTTGATATATGGATCAGGTGTTTTAACAGTAACACGGGAAGCAAGTTTTTGGCGATTTTGTTCTGATTTTGTGAATAATTGCGCAGGATTAGCGGAATTCAGACTTTTTCCGTTTTGGATTGCCCAATACAAGTCTTTACCAGCTATGGCCTCCGTCACACCGGTAATCACAGGCAGTTCCCCGCCTTTGGAATTGAACAATTGCAATGGTGATTCCTGCGCGTTCGCGTCAGCAATATGTATTTGTGTTGATGCGGGATAAATGCCGTATACCACATTTTTGGTCACTGATTCAGTTTTTGCTGCCGTACCGGTGTGGTCAATTTCATATCGTCCGGTTTCGCTTAAGGCTTTGCCGCTAAAATTGAGTGTAAATTGTTGTTCACCGGTGGTGTAAACGTTGCCCTTGCAGTAATCGGGTTGCAGATAAAATGATGATTCCGGGTCGGCGCCAATATCGCCATCACGCGAGATTTTTTTACCCGTGGCGCCACCAAATGCCCATAATAGTTTTACCGGTTTGCTGGTATTTAATAATGTTGCTTTGACAATGATATTTTCATCGTCGGCCCCTGCAAGTACCTGGATGTTTAATACACCCCCGCCCAATAACTCGTCTTTAATTTTATAGATCATTGTCCCGGGTCGGTAACGGGCTTCAATAGATGCGGCATTGATCAACCATTTGCTTTTATCGCCGCTAACTAAGCCAAACTTTAAATTACCGCCCATGCCCGGCAGATACAAAGCAAATTCGGGCAGGTCGCCGGCTTCAACACGGAAAGCGGTGTTAGTACCGTATAACGCGCGATTAAAGCGGCGCTTACCATTCTGAATTACAAAATCCTGTCCATCTGGATGGTAACGTATTTCGCGTTCAATACCATGCCATAAGCGCGCGGGTTGCTGACCGTGAGCTGCAATAGCAAGTAACTGAAAAATCCCGCTAAATAAAAAGGCAAACAACATGTGTTTGCCCCCGGGATTTAAAAAATGACTCGCATCATATTTCAATATTTTGTGCGACTGCATAGTATTTCAGCTCGATCATATCGGCTGGTAATGGTTTATTGTTCCAGTATTTATGAATAGCAAGCGCGGCGCCAATAGCCGTAGCTTGCGCAACAGAAGCAGCATACACCTCGAAATGAGGGAAGGCCTTGGCCAGCAAATTCATATAGATAGGATTTTTACTGAACCCGCCATCTACAAAAATGCGTTTCACCTGCGTATCCTGGATAGCCAAGTCTGTAGATGCTTTTTGTTGCTGCATTATGTCGGCTATCAGGCAATGATAGGCTTCTTCGTAGGTTTTAAAGGTATTCAGGTCGCGGTCTACAAAGGCCGATTGCTTTAACAATGGCTGATCGGCACCATTAGTAGTTACCGCTTGCGCCGATGGCACCAGGTCCGGATCGTACGCTACCAATTTATAGTAGAAGCCGGGCTTATCAAAATGGGCTGCTAAACGTTTGGTTTGCTGTTCGTGTTCGTTACCCGCAAACAACCTTGAAGCTTTTACCGGCCTGCCATGGTATTCCATATAGCATAGGCAATCCTTAGTTAGCTCATCAGGTGTAAGTACGTTATTATTGAACGGATTCAGGCTAATACACCAGGTACCGGTAGATATTAACACAAACGGTTCGGCAAAATTGGCCAGATAAGGTATCAGCGCAGCCGAACTATCGTGCAAGCCTACCCCCACCGCGCGCGGATGTCCCTCAATTTCCAGCACGTCTACTTTATCCGAAGGGAATATCGGCGCCAATATCCTGTCGATATGTTCCTGGTAAACCCAATCGTGATAAGTGTTCTTTTTAAAATCCCACAGTTGCGTGTGGCAGCCAATGCTGGTAATATCCGAATAGTATTTGCCCGTTACCAAATGATTTAAATATTGCGGCAAATGCAATGAATATTTTATTCGATCGAATAACTCAGGTTTGCGATACTTAATGCGGTATAACTGCATGCCCGAGTTAAGGTTACCCAAAACCGGCGATGCTGTTTCCTGGGCTATCCTGGCTTCGCCCCCGTGCTTGCTATAAAACTCTTGTTTCAGATCTTCAGGGAAATCCTTCAGATAATTACATAGCGGCGCGGTAACTTCATTATTCTTGTCCAGGTGTACAAAGCTGGCGCCATAGGTAGAAAAATTTATAGCCTGGATATCGAACTTTTTTTGTGATAAAGCATCGTGCAAAGTATCGGCTACCCATTGCTTCATCATGGCCACATCCTCGCAGGGGTCGCCATCATCATCGGTTGTTTCCGCGAAAGCAGTAGTACGCTCCAGCACAATTTTGTAATACTCATTGATCAGGAAAAACTTTTTGTTCGTTTTTCCTATATCAAAAATTGCTATTACGGGTATACTTGTCATTATAAACCGGTTGCAACGGTTTTCTCACCGCGTTCTTTAATTAAATTGCTTCTTACCTGCATGTCACGGAATGCGCCAATTGGATCTAACGCGCCGCCTGCACGTAAACGTGATTCGGCTACCAGAGGGCGTACATCTGTACGGTAGGCTTGTTGTAATACTTCCTGCGCCAGGGCCGCATCGTTATTTAGCTGCGCCTGAACCAATTTTTTCTTATCAACCAATAAAGCCTGGGCGTAAGCAATTTTAATCGCTTCTACCGACTGTAACAGGTCTTCAATAGGGTCTTTAACGTTGTGCGATGCATCAATCATCCAACCCAGGTCGTTAGCGTGGTTCATGCCGCGGGCATCCATGCCTTCAACCAGCTCGTTAAATATCAGGAACAACTGGTATGGGTTAATGCTGCCTACAGTCAGGTCATCATCACCATATTTCGAATCGTTAAAGTGGAAACCAGCCAGTTTACCTTCCATTAGCAATAGTGAAACTATTTGTTCGATGTTGGCGTTCGGCAGGTGGTGACCTAAATCGACCAAAGTATAAGCTTTAGGCCCCAGCTTGTTTACATACAATAACGATTGGCCCCAATCGGCTACTGTAGTTGAATAGAAGTTTGGCTCGTAGCATTTGTATTCCAAATACATTTTCCAATCGTCTGGCATAGCCGCGTATATTTCTTGTAAACTTTCGTAAGTATTTTCAAAAGCCTTGCGGAAATTTAACTGACCAGGGAAACTTGAGCCGTCGGCCAACCAAACGGTTAACGCGTTTGAGCCCAACTCAATCCCTTGTTTAATTACTTCAATGTTGTGCTCAACCGCTTGTTTGCGCACGTTTTTATCTACGTGCTGCAAAGAACCAAACTTATAACTTAACGGCTGATTTGCCTGATCCTGGAACGTATTAGAGTTCATGGCGTCAAAGCGCAGGCCATGCTGAGCGGCTAAGGCTTTAATAGCTTTCGCGTCTTTTGGGATATCCCATGGAATATGCAAAGATATAGCGCCGCTTGAACGGTTAAGCGCGTGCAGCACGCCAATATCCTCAATTTTTTCTTCTAACGAACGTGGTTCGCCACCACCTGAAAAACGGCCAAAGCGGGTGCCGCCTGTGCCCAATGCCCAGCTTGGTATAGCAATATTAAATTCGGCCAGTTTGCCCATCACTTCATCAAGATTGGCAACGCCTTCGGCTACAAAATCAAACTTGCGCTGATGTGCGGCAGCTTGCTGGTTGTTAGCCTCGTCTATTTTATATTTCTCTATCTGCATAATTTCTTGGTTCTAATTGGTTATGGTAAATAAAAAACCTCTTTTAATGATACGCTTACTGGTGAATTATCGGGATTGCTTTCCATAATATCGCCCATGTAGGCCCACCATTTCTGCATTATTGCCTTGGCAGGAAGCGTATCTAATAAAGCCTTATCGGTTACTTTTAAAACACCGAACAGGCTCAGGGTTTCCTCATCTAAAAATATGGAATAATCGCTTACGCCGGTTTCCTTTAATAACGCCGATAACTCGGGCCATATTTCGTCGTGACGCTTTTTATACTCCGCTTCCTGGCCGGGAAACAGTTTCATTTTGAATGCTACTCTATCCATAGGTATTAGTTAATTAAGTTGGATCAGGTTGATTAAGTATAAACTACTTAATCAACCTGATCCAACTACTCACTATCGTACAAATCCCGCAGCTACGCCACCATCAACGTTAAGTACGTTTCCTGTCGATTTATTGAGCAAGCCACCGGTAAGGGCCACACAAGCGTTGGCAATATCATCCGGTAATATGATTTCGTTCAATAAGGTACGTTTTGCGTAGTAAGCAGGCAATTCAGCCACAGTAATACCGTAAGCCTTAGCGCGGCCTTCGGCCCAGCCGCCAGCCCAAATATTGCTATCGCTGATCACCGCGTCAGGGTTAACCACGTTTACACGGATTTTATCTACACCCAGTTCAGCGGCGTTTAACCTGCTTAGGTGCAATTGCGCAGCTTTGGCGCTGCCGTAGCCAGCATTATTTGGCCCGCTAACTAAAGCGTTTTTACTAACTATATTGATAATGTCGCCACCGATATCCTGTTTCTTCATTACAGCAACAGCAGCCTGGGTAACCATAAACTGGCCTTTTACCAATACATCGTATAATAAATCCCAGTCCTTTTCGGTATGGTCGGCAATGGTTTTTGAGATAGATAAACCAGCATTGTTAACGATCAGGTCTACCCCGCCAAATGCCAGGATAGCTGTAGCAACAGCACCGGCAATATCATCGCCTTTGGTCACGTCAAGTACAGCGGTTGCATATACATCTTTACCAAATAGCTTTTTAAATTCCTCGCCTGCTTCTGCAAGGCGTTCAGCGTTCATATCGTTCAACACCACTACCGCGCCTTCTTCAGCAAACTTTTTGGCGATAGCTTTACCAATACCACCAGCGCTGCCGGTAATTAAAGCAATACGGCCCGACAAGATTTTCGGCTTAGGCATACGCTGTAATTTAGCTTCTTCCAACAACCAGTATTCAATATTGAAAGCTTCCTGGCGTGGTAACGAGGTGTATTCAGAAATTGCTTCAGCGCCTTTCATCACGTTGATAGCGTTGATATAAAATTCAGCAGCTACACGCGCGGTTTGCTTATCTTTAGCAAAAGTGAACATACCTACACCCGGATATAAAATAACAACCGGGTTAGCATCGCGGATGGCGGGGCTGTTCGGGTGTTTGCAAGTGTTGTAATAATCCTCGTACATTTTGCGGTAAGCTTCAAATGCCGGGGCTAAACGCTCTTTCAAAGCGGCAACATCGCTCAGATCTTCACCCGGTGCTAATTCCAATACCAGCGGACTGATCTTAGTGCGCAGGAAGTGGTCGGGGCAGCTGGTACCTAATGGTGCCAAACGGCCTAAGTCGTTGGAGTTGGTGAACTCCAATACACGTGCATCATCGGTAAAGTGACCGATCATTTTAGTTTTTGACGAGCAAAAACCACGCAATATTGGGGCTAAAGCTACCGCTTGCGATTTACGATCGGCTTCCGGCAGGCTTTGTATTTTCTGGCCACCAAAGATGGGGCCTTTTTTACCATAGTTTTGTTCAAGATACTCAGCACATTGCTCAATAACCTCAAGCGTGTTCATGTAACTTTCGTAAGCAGTGTCACCCCAGGTAAATAACCCGTGCGAGCCTAACATGATACCACGGATGCCGGGGTTCTCGTCAAGACATTGTTTTAATTGCAGGCCAAGGTCGAAACCTGGTTTTTGCCATTCAACCCAACCTATTTTACCACCAAATAATTCTTCAGTGATCTTTTTGCCATCTTTTGCAGCCGCAATAGCAATTGCCGCGTCAGGATGCAGGTGATCGATATGTTTAAAAGGTAAGAAACCGTGTAAAGGTGTATCAATAGACGGCGCTTTTGAAGCAAGATCGTATATGCAATGGTTAAACAGTTCAACCATTTCGTCCTCGTGTTCAATACCACGATAAACGTTTTTAAGGCTACGCAGGCGGTCTACATATAAAGCAGCCAGGCCGCTTTTTTTCAGGGTGCCAATATCGCCACCTGAACCTTTTATCCACATCACTTCCACTTCTTCGCCGGTAAGCGGGTCTTTCGCCATGGCTTTGCAAGAAGTGTTACCACCACCGTAATTTGTTAAGCGCAAATCGGCGCCTAATAAATTAGAACGGTATATTAACAAAGCTACCTCATCGCCGGCCAGCTCTGCCGCCTTTGCATCATCCCACAGGTAACTAACGTGCTTAAAATCAATCGTATTAACTGACATAGTACTCATTTATTATTATAAAAATTATATCTTATTTAATCAGGTTTGAAACCTTTACAACCTGTTTGGCTTTCGCCTCGTCATCTTTTAATTTATTTCCTTTACCAACTATAATTACTGATAGTATAATTGTGGCAATACCCACAATAACGGTTGTAAATGCTTTCTTGCTTACACCCTTCCATTCTTTCAACAGCAAACCCCACATATTGGCAACCAGTATAATGAATGCCATGTGTAATATCCACGAGCTGGCGCCATTACCCAAACGGCTTTCGCCCATACCATAGAAAAAGAATTGCAGGAACCATGTTGTACCAGCCAAAGCCGAGAACAGGTAGTTTTTGAATAATGGTGTTTTGTTATCTGTATAATTGCCAAATGTTTTATTACGGGCATTCAATATCATACACCAAATAAAGTTGGTGGTTAAACCGCCCCATAAAATTACTACATAGGTCACATTGTTTTGGTAAAGGAAGTTACCCTCGTTAGGATGGATAGCTTTCCAGGCCGCATCAGCAGTGTTAGCCATTTCTTTACCGGCATCAATACCGAAAGCAAAGCAGGCACTAAGCACACCTGATATGATGGCTACAATAATGCCCAGGCCAAATTTGTATTCGGTGTTGTTGGTGGCTACTTCGCGGTCTTTAGAAAGTTCCTTTTCTTTTAATGAACCTGCCCTACCGCATATAATAATACCCAACACGCAAACCGCAATACCAATTAGCACCAATCGTCCCCAATCGGTAGTAGCTAATACTTCAATAGTGTCCTTACCAGCTTTAGGATTAAACTGGTAATATACAGATGGTACTAGTGCACCGAATATAGAGCATAGTCCTAATATAATAGTGCTACCTAACGATACACCTAAGTAGCGTACACCCAAGCCATAAGTTAAACCACCTATACCCCAAAGTACACCAAACATGTATGTATAGGCAAGTATATGCCCGCTGGTACCTTTTATAATATCAAAAAAATGTGGTATGGTTAACCAGGCGGCCAATGGCGGTACTATTAGCCAGGAGAATATCCCACCTACTATCCAGAAGCTTTCCCAGGCCCAGCCTTTTACCTTTTTATAAGGTATGTAAAAACTACCGGAAGCAAAGCCGCCTATAAAATGAAAGATAACCCCAAAAATGATTTGCATTACTATATTTGTTATAATTGGTAATTGACGGACTAAATTTAGAAAAGCAGACTATACCAGCTATCATGCACTGTCATGGTTATTAGGTAACACGGCTATCATGCACTGTCATGTTTTAATTAAACAATTTTGCATTATTAGCCCGAATAAATTTACATTTAGCCACCCAATTTATATTAACCAGCATTTGTGAACACGGCATGAAATCGTCTTTATTTTTAGAATACATTTATATTGATTATTACTCATCTACCCCAAAGTACCTGCAGTTGGCTAATTCTATTATCCAAAGTGTACGCGAGGGGAAGCTGACCAAGAACGATACACTGCCCTCAATTAATGAGCTAAACTACAATTTCGAAATATCACGCGATACTGCTGAGAAGGCTTACAAATATTTAAAATCGATAGGGTTATTAGGTTCGGTGCCTGGCAAAGGTTATTATATAAAAAATGCCGAAGCCGAACAGCAATATAAAGTATTTCTGATATTTAATAAGCTTAGTCCGCATAAAAAGATCTTATACGATGCTATTGTTGATGGCCTGGGTAACGAGGCTGCGATAGATTTTTATATCTACAACAACGATTTCGCCTTCTTTAAAAAGCTTTTACAGAATAAAAATAATGATTATACCCATTACGTAATCGTTCCCCACTTTATGGATGGCGGCGAAAACGTACACGAGATCATTAACACCCTGCCGAAAGAAAAACTAATACTGCTTGATAAATTAGTTCCCGGTGTAACCGGCGACTTTGGTGCGGTATATGAGAATTTTGAAAAAGATATATTTCATGCGCTGGAACAAGCTTTACCACAATTAAGCAAATACAATACATTAAAGATCATCTTCCCGGAATATACCTACTTCCCTAACGAAATATTAAAAGGCTTTTTTAGTTTTTGCATTCAATACGCGTTTACCTATAAAGTTGTACACAACATCCAAACAGAACCTATTAATAAAGGTGAAGTGTTTATTAACCTGATGGAGAACGATTTGGTGATACTGATTGAGCGTATTTTATCAACCAAACTTAAAATAGGAGAAGATATAGGTGTGATATCTTACAACGAAACCCCATTAAAAAAGATCATCCTTAACGGGTTGACCACTATCTCTACCGATTTCCAGAAAATGGGCGAAATGACCGCAGACATTATTAAGAATAACGCACACTCGCAAATGGAAGTGCCGTTTTATTTAACGCTGCGATCATCGTTATAACGATTACTATTTCAATTCCAAAACTACTACGCTATGCGCCGGCAGCGTAACTATAACATTATTTCCGCTCTTTTTAGCGCCGGAGAATGCCGCTATTTTTAGTTTATTAGGGTTTTCAAAAGTGTTGATATCAGTTAAGTTGGCAGATGTTAATATTTGGCCATCAACGGTATCCCATTTCATATCACCCATATCGGCTTTCACTTCAATGGCTTTGGTAGCATCAATATTTACAAACGAGATATGTATTTTACCAGCTGCATCCTGCGAGGCTGAAGCATTGATAGCAGGTATCTTTTGGCCGTTCATTTCAAAATCTGGCGCATCCAGTTTTATCGGCAGCAGACGGGCATCCTGGTGAACCTTGTACATATCAAAAATATGATAGGTGGGTGTCAGCACCATTTTCTCTTTCTTAGTCAGTATTAACGATTGCAGTACGTTTACTGCCTGGGCCAGGCAGGCCATTTTCACCCGCTCGCAATGGTTATTGAATATGTTCAGATTTGTCCCGGCAATCAGGGCATCGCGCAGGCTGTTTTGCTGGAACAGGAAGCCAGGGTTAGTGCCGGGCTCTACGTTTGTCCATATCCCCCATTCGTCAACTACTAAAGCCACTTTTTTATTAGGGTCGTATTTATCCATAATAGCTGAGTGCTTAGTCACCAACTCTTCCATTTTCAGGGTGTTCTGCATGGTTTTAAAGTAATCTTCCCGGGTAAATTTTGTAGCCGATCCTTTATCTTTCCAATCGCCTGTAGGTAAGGTATAATGATGCAAAGCAAGGCCCCACATACGCGTACCAACATTTTTCATTAACGATTCTGTCCAATTATAATCCGCATCGCTTGGTCCAGTAGCAATTTTTTTAAGCGTCGCGTTGGGATAATTTTTCGCAAATGCAGCATACCTTCTAAACTCGTTGCTGTAATATTCGGGCGTCATGTTGCCGCCGCAGCCCCAGCTTTCGTTGCCTACACCCCAAAAAGTCACATTATATGGTTTCGGGTGACCATTCTGTGCACGCATGGCCGTCATTGGGCTTGTGCCATCAAAATTCAGATACTCAATCCAGTTCGACATTTCCTGCACCGTACCGCTGCCCACGTTTCCGCTAATGTATGGTTCACATCCTAACAGATTACAAAGCTGTAAAAACTCGTGCGTGCCAAAACTATTGTCCTCCACTACCCCGCCCCAGTTTGTGTTTACCATTTTAGGACGGCTAAGCCTTGGGCCAATACCATCGCGCCAATGGTACTCATCGGCAAAGCATCCGCCCGGCCAGCGCAGGTTAGGTATCTTTATTTTTTTTAAAGCTTCAACAATATCCAAACGTATCCTGTCCTGTTTTTTTACCGGCATGTTTTTATCAACCCAAAAGCCATCATAAATACCACGGCCCAAATGTTCTGCAAACTGACCGTAGATATGTTTACTTATAATTAGCTTGGAATCGTTACTGATAGTAGCTTTGGCTGTTTGAGCATACGACAATCTATTGATAGCACATAGCAAGCCTATAACAATTAGGATTTGTACAGATTTTTTCATTTTAGGATGTATTGGTTTACCTGGTAAATTTAAAAATTAATAATAAATGTACAATATACAATTATTATTAATTTTTATCGGTGGATTGTATGATCTTATCCAACTCATCAGACGTGATCTTGAAGATCGTACCATGCCTAATCCCTATAGGTAACTGTATCTGGCCGGATATATCAGTCCAGTTTTTCAGGTCTGTTGACATGATCGCCCCATATTTATGGTCGCGATACTTATCAAAATAAATTATCCATTTATTATCAATATGTAATGTGGTTGGCCCCTCGGCCCAATAGTTTCCAGTGATTTTTTCGCCAGGTTTACTATATGGCCCGGTGAGTTTATCGGCGTAAGCTATTTTAATATTCTTTTGTACCGGATGCAAGGTTTCATCTTTAAAAAACATAATAAAGCGCTTACCATCTGGCACTATGGTAGCGTCGATGGAGTTAAAACCGGGATCGAACAGTAGCTTAGTAGGCGTAAAGGTTTTAAAATCTGTAGTAGTAACGTAGTAGATACGATGATTGTAGCCACTTTCCGACAGGCTATCCGGATTGGGGAAGCGGCCTTTGATGGTAGTTGCCCAATAGATCATATAAGTTTTAGATGTTTTATCGTAAGTGATCTCGGGTGCCCAGCAATTGCGCGCGCCTGCTTCATTTTCCATCACCGGCAATTGCTGCTGTTGCGACCAATGTATCAAATCGGGCGAACTGGCATAGCCTATCCCCCTGTCTGCCCAGCTATCTGTCCATACCATGTGGAATAGGCCATCAGCGCCCCGGATAATGCATGGGTCGCGCATTAGTTTATCTTTTGATACCATTGGAGTAAGAAAAGAACTATCGCCTTTTAAAGCGGTCCATTTTAAGCCGTCTGTACTATAAGCCAGATGCAAACCGTCTTGTCCGTTGTTTTTGAAATAACAAAACATGTAAGCATCTTTATTGCGCGTTTGCGCATTGCTATATAAATTTAATGCTAACAATAATATTAACAGTACTTTTTTCATAGGTATTATCTTTCGTTTAGCGCTAAGCAAATTTCGAAATATTGTATTGGATCTATTTTATTTTGGCAACACGTTTAGCGAAAAGAGGCTGCCTTTTTGAGACAGCCTCTTTTTGATACGGATAAATTATAAGTCGTATTGTATCCAATAATCTTCATAAGTGTTGTCTGTGTATTCAACATACCATTCAAAAACAACTTGACTATAATGGCTCCAATCTAAATCGGTTACATAACCATTTATTGAAGTATTGTCAGGTATAGCTCCATTTTGATCCTGAACAAAATTAGTGAAATAATAATCGTCATAAGGGTTAATGGCAACCGCATTAAAAGAAACCGATATATATCTGATATGAGCAGCAGGGGTGCCTGATAAAGATGAAATCATTTCATAATTCCCAGTGCTAAAGGTTGTTAACTGATGATTCAGCAATGTATCAGCTGTTGTCCAACTATGGTATATCGTAGGGGTGAAATTCAATATAGTCCGACTTCGCAGACTACTCGGCTCGTCTCTTATTTGTGCATAACAAACCACAATTGCAAATACAAACAGTGTGGATAAAAAGATCTTTTTCATAACTATAAATATATATTGATGCCTACTCTATTCAAGATTTTCGGCTTCCTCTGTGCATTCGAGACAAAAATTACATCAATAGTATATCAGGTAGTTATTAAAACAAAGGAGCTCCTTCTTATCGTTACAATTTAAATGGCATATACCAATTAGCTGTGTTCATTAACTTGGTTCTTACTGCTGCAGCATTTCCATTTCCATCACGTAATAGCTTGTTATAAACTTTATCGGCTAAAAATGCGGGATCCTTACGGCGGAGCGCTACACGCATTAAATCGCCCCAACGTTGTCCTTCAAACGCCAGTTCCAGTCCATCCTCGTCAATAATAGCAGTTTCCATTCCTAATTTATCAGATGCCAACGCTGCAGGAAGTGGTTGCAGGTAAGCCCTGGTACGCGAACCAACCTGACGATACCAGAGGCCCCTGTAATAGGGTGTCTCGCCATTACGGCCGTCTAAGTTATAAGGGGCATCCAAAAATGTTTGCTCAATGTTTGTACGGTCGGTTGGTAGGCTTGAAGCCGCGGGCCAGGTATTGTCATAAACACGTGTAACACCAACATTAGTTAAGGCATAGGCCAGTTTTACACCGCTGGTACCCAGTGTAGCATCGTTACATGCGGCCTCGGCAAAATGCAGCATATTTGTAGCGCCGCGGTAAAGCAACCAGCGGCCTTGTTTTTGCAATACACTTGTAGGTAAAAAGCTGGTAGCATCAACATTATAATAAAGCTGTTTCATTATTACCGGCTGCCCGTTAATGGTGCGCACGCTTATCAGCTTTCTGGCATCGTAAGGTAAGCCGTTTTGCTGGGTTTGGCTGTTCCAGTTATCTAAAGCCAGTTGTGATGTAGTAAGCAGGTAACTACCGCCTGTATTTGAAAACAGGTTAACAAACGGGTCCTGTGGTAAAAAGTTTTTATCAAAGGGGATACTCCATATCCATTCCTGGCCTGTAAGCGTACCAACGCCCCCGCCAAATATTGCGCGCCAACCGCCATTGTTATTATCAACCAAAGTGCGCTCATCTGTGGAATTACCGTAATAAATATCCACATGGTTGTTACCGTCACCGTTTTGCACCAAATACTGATCGTATAGCCAACTTCCGTTTGTGCTTAGCGAGCCTAATTCACACACATAATGATATTGAGCTGATGCCAGTTTATAATCCCCGTGCCATAAATAAAGGTCGCCAAGCAGGCATCGTTTATTAATAAAAAACAAATTGGTGGCATAACCATCTACGGTTGTATTTAAAGATGTATTAGTAGCACCGGTAGTAGATACGCTTGTGCTATAAACATCCAGGTAGCGTTTACCATCGCCCATAAAAGCGATCAGGTTTGTTAAAAGCTGATCAAAGCTGATCTTCGGGAACTTTGAGGCATCTTTTAAATCATCTATGCTCGTCAGCGGGTCAGTAACATAAGGTACCGAACCAAATTGTATCCCTAACTGCAGGTACAACCAGCTGCGTATAGCGCCAACATCAGAATAACGCTGTTGATAATCTGAGCTTGTCATTCTGCCATCGGCAACCATTTTATCAAAGTTGGCCATTGCATCGTTACAGTTCAGAATAATTTTGTAAAACGGACGCGGATCGGCCCATGGATTGTCGGTAGTTTCTGCGTGCTCGTTAAGCTGGCGCAGATATTGATCTGCGTTAGCTGTAGGACTCATTAAATCGGCCCGTAACTCGTTCAGTATAATGTACCTGTCGGCAAGGGTCTGAAACTGGCCGTAAATACCAATTACAGCAGCATTAGCATCATAAACGTTGCGATAGTTATTGGTTATATCAACCTGGTCTTGCGGTTTTACATCAAATACTTTCTTGCATGAAAATGTAGTCAGCAAGGTACTAACCAGCAGTGTTTTATAAACTATTTTTATAGAGATCTTTTTCATAATTGATCATTAAATCTGATTAATATTATATGCCAACACGTATGCCTAACTGCACTGTTCTGAACTGCGGCTCAAGGGTAGTATCAATGCCTTGCATCAGCACATTATCACTTGCTGAAAATTCAGGATCGTAACCCATGTAATGTGTAAATGTTAGCAGGTTATTACCTGTAGCATATATTTTTATGTATTTAAAGGTCTTAATCTTAAATGGTACGTCGTAATTAATAGTTACTGTACGCAAGCGTAAATAGGAACCATCTTCTATCCACCTGTCAGAAAAACCAGCGTTACCGCTCGGGTCGCCGTATGAAGCCCTTGGTATGGACGTAACCTGGCCGTCACCACGCCACCTGTTTAAAATAGCCAGCGATTGGTTGGATACGCCATTTTCAGACTCGATTTGACGACGGGTATAATTATAAAGCGAGTTGCCATGGGTAAAGGTTACCAAAGCGTTTAAAGTAAGTCGTTTGTAAGATAGCATAGTGCTGATCCCCCCGGTATAATCCGGATTAGGGTTACCTATAACCTGCATATCTTTTGAATCAATAACCTTGTCGCCATTTGTATCCTGGAACCTCATGTCGCCTCCCTGTAAAGGTATTAGCATACCATTAGATGTTTTATAACTTAGGCCTGCAGATGCAGCCTCGGCATTGCTTGTATAAACACCATTGGTTTTATAACCATAAAACAGGTTAGCTGCCGAACCTACCTGGGTAATTATGTTTGCACCGGCATACTGGTTAACCATGCTATTATTAGGCAGTTTGGTAATTTTATTACGGTAAGTAGCTATATTTAGCCCTAAATCCCATTTAAGTTTACCGCTATTAATTATACGCCCGGTTATACTTAGTTCTACCCCATTTGTTTGCATGCCACCATCATTTGCAATTGCATATAATAAACCGGCAGTAGTTGATTGTGGGGTTTGGGTAATCATTTTATCAGTTTTGTTCCAAAACGCATCAGCCGTAATATTCAGTCTTTCCTGCAGAAAAGATGCATCCAAACCTAAATTAAGTTTTTTACCAACCTCCCATTGTAATGCCGGGTTACCAAAATTGCCCCTAACCAGGCCTTGCAAGCCCAGTAAACTTTGTGAAACATAGTATTGGCGTGCAGCATAATTACCGATATCATCGTTACCGGTTAACCCATAACTACCCCTTAGTTTCAATAATTCTACAAAGTTCACATCTGACATAAAGCGTTCTGAAGAAATTAACCAGGCTGCTGATAATGATGGTAGTACGGCATATTTAACGCCCCCAATAGATGGGGCGCCCGATATAGCAGTACCAAAACGCGATGAGGCGTCGGCGGTTACATTAAGGTTAAAAATGTATTTATTATACAAGGTATAGTTAGTGCTGAAGTAATTATTCATCCAATGATATACCCCAATATCGCCACCGTTAACACGTAATGCAGGGTTGCCTGTACCCACACTTACCAACTGGTCAATTGCCGAGTTATACCCTATATTAGTATTGTAGGTTATATTTGAGTGGGTATACCTGGTACCCAGGTTCATAATTAAATTATGGATACGGTTAAATGTGCGGTTGTAGGTAATATGCGTATCGCTATATATATTAAATAATCTTTGTACCTGGCTGCCTAAACGGCTATCGGCAATTTGCCCTATAGCCAATGTATCATTAGCTACACCGGCCCTTGGTATAAAAGTATTTTCACGCACTTTATCGGTAGTAATACCAATAAGGGTTTGCGCACTGAAGTATTTATTAAAATTATAGCGGAAATTAAAATTACCGAAAAAACGATAATTCTGATTTGATTCCTGCGCGTGCGTAAAAATAGCCTCAGGGTTACTCACACCAAAAACATCAACATCGGCCAGGTTTGGCGATTCAACCCCAGCGGCATTTACATCGTGCACCCGTAAAAACGGCGCCTTGGTTAAACTAAGGTATAGTGGGTTTGTTTTAGGAGACAATCCCTGATCGAACATTGTTTGTGAGTTATAAGCAAACGATAATGTTGTGTTGATGGTAAAATGTTTACTAATATTAAGGATACCATTAAAACGGGTACTGTATTTAGTAAGGTCTGTTAACCGGGTAATACCTTTGTTATCGCCATAGCTTACCGCCAATACGTAACGGGCAATGTTGTCACCACCAGATACCCTTAAGTTATAGTTTTGATTAAACCCGTTTTTAAAAGCCTGTTTTTGCCAGTCGGTATTGTTATGATAAACGTAATAAGACCCACTATTAATGTTGTCATTCATATAGGGCTGGGCAGCTATCTGGGTAGATGTTTGGTTACTTGTACGCAATACATCAGACAGGTAGGTGCGGTAATCGCCACCCTGCATCATTGGTATAAACGAACTGGAAGGCATATAGTTATAGCCACTATATATACCTACATCTATTTTAGTGGCTACATCAGGATTATTATTGGTTGAAATTGTTATAACCCCGTTAGCTGCTTTAGTACCATAAATACTGGCCGAAGCATCTTTTAACACGGTAATGTTATCAACATCGTGCAAATCCAATTCCCCATAGGGATTATTAATATGTCCGCTTATTATTGAATTACCATAATGATAGGTATCATATATCATACCGTCTACAATTAGTAACGGCGCATTGCTGCCATACAATGAATTGAAGCCACGCAAAAATAAGTTGGCACCAATATTAGGGGTACCCGAACGGCGGGTTACGTTTAAACCGGCTACTTTACCCTGCAGATAACTGTCGGGCGTTTCCAGACTTGTGGGGTCCCACGCCCCTAATGTGTTAACACTCTTAACCGCGCCAGATTGCCTATTGGCAGAAACGTTATTAAGCGGTAGCCTGGCCTCATCATAAACAGAGTTATAGGTATCTTCGAAAAGTATAATTTCTGGTAAGGTTTTACGCCCTTTAAGCGGCACTTCTTTTTGCTGATAGCCCTGCCCTTTTATAAACAGTATCGCGTCTAAATTGGGTACATTTAATGTAAAGTGGCCTTTATCATCAGTAAATGTAGCTGAATACTCTGTTACACCAACACTTATACCTAAAACCGGCTTGCCAGTTGCGGCGTCTTTAATAACACCACTTATTTTATCGCCACGGGCGATTTTAGTTGAATCAGCCTTATAGCGTGCAATACTATCAGCTAACTTAACCGATATACTATCTGTTTTCTGCGCATATGCTTTTATACCACAAAAAAGGTACAAGAAGAGCAGTAAACTAATTAATCTGGTAAATTTTTGCATAGTTCAAGTTAAAATTATTGTAATACAGGTATCAGTTTAATGTAATCTACAAGTACGTCGTTTGTGTTGGCAGCTGTTGTTGCCGCTCCTTGCACATACATAAATATGGAGCTATATTTAGTGACATTCAACGTGCCATTAGCCATATTAAGGGTTGAATTTGCCGTAACCGTACCTGTTGTAGCATTGGTTAAGGTAAGTTCATTATAGTTATATGGTGTTATAGATGTATATGGGAAGTTTACTGCTGTAGTAGGTGTAACATTCCCCGCAACTACAGGCGCAGCAGTAATTTGCCCAAACATCACCCTTTCAGAGATACTTTGATTTAGGGCCGGGTTTGTAGTGTTCATAGGCACTTTAGTAAATAAAGTATCGTTAACAGCACGTATAATCACTTTATACTGGCAAGTATTTAGGTTGCTTAATTTATACCCGGCAAAAAAGCTTGCTGGTAAACCCGATCCGGATATTAACAGGTCGCGGTACACTGTAGTGCCATCCAGTTCTTTTCTTGCCCGTATGGCAATTTTACCCCCCTGGTCGGTACGGGTGAAGAAGGAAGCGCTTTCACCTTGTATAATTATCGGCGTAATTTTTTCAGCAACATTGAAGTTCATACTACTCATTACGTATACAATCCCGTTACTTGCATTGAAGGTTTGTACAATAGCAGTTTTATCTATTGGTACGGTTACCCCGTTAACTGATTTAAGGGTGGCGGGTAAATTAGCCGATGTGTATACGCCGCGCACCACTACATCTTTAAGTACGTTGAATGCCGAAAGCAAATTCATGGTAGTATCTGTTGAATTTGTTACGGTAGCAAAGTATTTACTAACCTTAGCCCGCTCTGCATTATAGGCGTTATCAGTTAAAACAAAGTAGGTATAAAGGCTATCCTCATTAGCGAGAGCACCAGTTTTATTAAAGTATTTATTTTGTGTTACCACACCTGTACCAGCCACCAGGATTGGTTTTCCGGTTTTGGGGTCAATACTGGCTACCGTAGCCTTAGATGTATCAATAAAAGATGTATCCTGGCGCAGTACATATGCTTGTTGCAACAAGCCTACAGTGGTTAGGCCCCTAACGAATTCCGAAATATTCATTTTAACAGGCAACGCCTTATCAATTATATGTAACACCCCATTGTTTACATATTGATTAGCAAGTGTAATGTTTGCGTCCTCAACAGTAGTAGTTGTAAATGTTAAGTTTTTGCCATTTAAGTTACGTACCCTTAACGAACCTTGTATATTACCTGTAAGATAGGTTTGATTTGCTATATGATTTGCTACAAACTTATGTAACCTGGCTGTATCCGAAACAATAGCCGGATCTATCCCCTGAAGCGCCGCGTTAGTAGGTGCCCATACAGTGAAAGTTTTGGTTGATGATAATAATTTATCGTAACCAATTTTTGCCAGGTATCCTGCAAATGTGCTCAGATTAGGGTTAGCTTGAATTTGTTGAAGCAAATTCACATTTAACTGCTGATCTGTTATCGCGTTCCGCTGGTCCCATTGTTTTTTACATGCCGATGCTACTACTACAAGCAACAAGCCGATAAAGAGATATTTATATTTAAAATGACTCATTCTTTTCTAATCAATTTGGTTAATATTTTTTCACTATGTTATGGAACCAACACGCCCGCACGCCCTAATCTTGGGTGCAACTGATCCATATCTACTGGTCTAAACTCAATTACATCTAAAACTAAGGTTGCTGAAGCGCCTGAAGCAGCTGTTGCAGTAAAAGTAATACTATGCCTATCGGTAGTTGGTATATCAACTACACCAAGCAGCCTTCCAACAAAGCCGTTGTAACCGGCTGAAGTATTGGTTGAAGGTGTAAGCGGTGAGTCTGTATAGCTTTTAAATCCGCGCGCTTCGGCCTGGCGTTCTGTTTCAGCTTCATTTAATCCATCATTTGGATTAAAAGTGTTAGGCATCCCCTGACCGTCAAATGTTACGGGGACTACCTGTCCGGTTCCCTGCCTTACATAATCAACCCATATTTTGTAGCGGCCTTTAACTATAACGGGGGTTTTAAACGTAATAGCCTGCACATTCAAACCATTATTTCCGGTTCTGAAACGTGTGCCTATGGTTAAATAATCCTGATTATAGTACCATTGGGACGCTGAAGGCACAGCTGTAGTTGTGCTATACATTACAGCATAGTCTTTAGTCGTTGCTGTTGTCGAGCCAGGAACAATGGTAACATTCGCTAACGATCCCTGTAAAAAAGGTACCGAACTTTTGCCAGGTTGCCTGTATAAGCCCGGGGTACGTACAATTTCGGGCTGATTAGCCACATCAAAATAAACGGGCGACGGCAGACGCACCTTTATAGCATAATTTGTTAGTACATTGTGCAATACACCATTGGTAGCCGAAATATCGCTTGCAGGGCGGTATAATACCTGGCCCGGCTCTAATACACCATTAAATGTATCATTGTTCAACAATACGGTTTGGCCTACCAGATCGCTGGTTGTGATTTCAAGTGGGGCGAGCGTGTTATGCGTATCGGTACTTGCAATATCAGAGAGGTAAGATAACTCAGGCCAAACGCGATAAGCTACAAATAACCACAGACTATCCGCATGGTTGCGTGGGTCGCCTTTAGTGGAATACCTGGCTTTCAGGGCATTAAAGTCTGCAAAACCTGCTGCTTTAAAAGTGCTGTCTGTTTGCGCAATTACCGTTAAATATTTTCGGTTGGCATTAGTATTTGCTGACGCCGCTACATTTATAGTGTCATAAAAGCCGGTAGCCTTTAATGCTGCTGTGAATATGCTGTATTTTGAATTTTGCTCAATAGTTTGGGCTAAAGTTAATGTAGCCGGCGTAAGCACAAAATCAATAGTATGTATAATTCCGTTACCCACCCTGGTATTGCCAATTACCAGGTTTGCCTGTTTATTTATAACTGTTGTAGTAACACCATTTGTGTTTTTGGCGCCAGCTATTAAATATTGCCCATTTGTACTTGGCGACCGCATTTTTCCATCGGTAAAATACTGTGTCGCAATAGTATCGTTTATTAGCGCAATACTTACCAGGTTTTTTGCCGTAGCGGCGTCAATATTATCTATACTGCTTTTACCTGCAGCTTTTAGGTAGGCTGTCACGCCATCGTTATTTGGTGCAAATAAGGTATACGTACCATAAGTGTCCAAAAAACTGGCGTAGCCCGCCTTGTCTACAATTTGTTTAAACATAGAGTACTGGTTGTTCTCTCCCAAATAAGTGTATATGTTCACTACACTGGTAGTAGTTAGCGTAAGGTGGTCGCGCTTACAGCTGTTTAAACAGGTCATCAATGCTAGGGCTAACACTGGTATCAGTGTTATTAAGGCAAGCCTATTTGTTAACTTCTTCATCTTTTTTCTAATTTAGATTTACAATTATTTATAGAAGGGATTTTGAACCAGGTTCGGATCGTTCTGTATCTCGGTTTGTGGTATAGGGAAATACAGACTGTTCGGGTCCTTCAGTTTGTTTAAAGCCGATTGTTGTGATATTGCCGGAACACTTGTGATGGCAGCACTGGTAAGAATATCAAGCCGGGCGAAATTATTTCGTTTAGCGTTTCGCAGTAAATCATACCATCTTTTACCCTCAAAAGCAAATTCCCTTGCACGTTCAGCCATTAAGTAATCAGTCATACCGTTTACGTCTGTTGCTGCAGGTGAAAGGGCCGAGCCTGGCAAAGCATGCGCGCGTGTACGTACCTGATTAATCAGGTCAAGAGCGTCCTGGCCGCGGCTGGAATTAATACAAGCTTCAGCTTTCATTAACAAAATATCAGCGTACCGGTAACATATCCAATGAGCATATGATCCATCTGTAGTACGAAGCGTGGTAGGGTTTAACGCTATGTATTTGTAAATAGCCTGGTCAGCCACGTGTATAGCCACGTCAATACCACGTATATCTACATTTGTCGGGTCAATCGGATCAAGTGTATAAAAGTTATCCACTATTAATGGATTAGCCAGGTAACGGGGCCTTACCGTTGTAGAGAACATGTTGAAATACGGGTTCAGCGCCTGCTGATCGAACTGTAGCTCAAAAATACCTTCGGCAGAGTTACCTTTAACGTATAATGTATTAAACCAACCCGCATCACCTGATACAAGGCCGTATTTGCCCGAATTGATTATTTTATCGCAGGCAGCGATACAATCGGTATAATTGTCCATCCATAAGTATACATCGGCTTGTAATGCGTTTACTGTAAATTTAGTAATACGCCCCCTATCCGATGCATTATCACCATAGCTGGCTACCGCAAATCCTTCCGCTGTTTTTAAATCAGCAACAATTTGGGTCAGAATATCTTTTTGAGATGTTTTAGCTAATTGTTGTAAATCATCATCACTGGCAGTTGTTTTTAACTTCAGAGGGACATCGCCAAACGACCTTACCAGATAAAAGTACATTAATGAGCGTATAGTATATGCTTCGGCCATGAAAGAATTAAGTGAGGCCTGTGTAAGTGTTTGGTCTCTTTGTATTACACCCGGTGCATTATCAAGCACATTATTACACAAATTAATAACACGGTAGATTGATCCCCAGCTTACATAGCCGTTAGTTGGTAATATATTATCGCTAATAATATTATTTTCATCATTGGAGATACCAGGACCTGGAATTACAAAGTCTGCACGGGTTTCGCCCCACACAAAAAATAATTCAGCCGGCATTTTACCTCCCTGCGCATTAATAAGGCCGCTGTAGATACCAATTACGGCCGATTGTACTTGCTCTTTAGTTTGCCAGTACTGGTCGCTGGTGATGCCGTTTTGGGGGCGAAGCTCCAGGTATTTATGGCACGAGCAGAATGATATGGCCACTAAAACCATCACCACTGCTTTATATATTTTGTTTTTTAACATTGTTATATCTTTTAAATATTAAAATGATGCGGATAAACCAAAGGTTACTTGTTTCAGTGGCGGTGTAGTTGAGTTATCAACCACCTGTGAAAATATACCCACACCTGATGTTGATACCTCGGGATCCTGACCGGTGTAATGTGTAAAGGTCAGCAAGTTTTCTGCCGTTAGGTATACACTCAAATTTTTTGCTTTGATACGGCTGGCCAATGCTTTGTCAAAATTATATCTTGCCGTGATTGAGCGAAAGCGAAGAAATGTACCACTTTCAACATATCTGTCTGAACCCAGCCAGTTGTAGCCATAGTTAAACAATGCACGTGGGATATCGGTATTATCCCCAGGGGTACGCCATCTGCGCAGTACAGCACTACTTTGATTATCGTAAGAATACTCGTTTGTGGTTTGCATTTTGGTGCCGTTAATGATCTGGCCACCTAAACGATAATTAAAAAATGCTTGTAAAGTAATCCTGCCGCCCCAGGTAACGGTTGGGCCAAAACCACCAGTAAATTTAGGGTTACCATTACCCAGGTATACTACATCCTGGTAGTTAATGTTACCATCATGGTTTATATCCTCGTAAATCGCGTCGCCCGGCTGAAATTTATAATCTACTTTAGGGTAATTAAACCGCATTTGGACAGGCGTACCATCCGGACTTACAATTTTACCTCCATTGGCATCACGGGCAATTGTAGCATCGGCATTCGTGTAAACGCCTTTAAACTTGTAGCCATAAAAAGATCCTAATGGATTATTTAACTGCAGTACAGATAAATAATGCCCATTAGTAGTTACATCACCGCTGGATGTAGCATAGTAAGGTGAAATTGAACGCAGGGTATTTAAATTTTGCGATATATTAAAATTAAAATCAACCTGTAGTTTCCTTGATTTATATGGGGTACTAAAAATACTTAACTCAAATCCCTGGTTATCCAGTGTACCGACGTTAAGCGCTACCGAGCTATATCCTGTATAAGTAGCCAGCGATAAGTTTGGTGTCAAAAGGTTATTAGTACGGTTACGATACAAATCTAAGTCGATATTCAAACGGTTCTTGAACATGATGATATTCACGCCTGCGTCAATACCTACAAGGTCTTCCCACCTTAGGTTGTTAAGTTGAATACTATTGGGGTATAAGCCAGATAACCCCAGATAGTTATTTGGTGTATTGGTATATACGCTATAAAAAAGATAATCTTTATTAGGCGGGTTACCTGAATGCCCATAACTGCCTCTGAAACTAAACTCGTCTAACCATTTGTCATATTTTTTCATAAACGGTTCGCCCGATAAGCGCCAGCGTGCAGAAACCGCTGGGAAAAACCCATAACGCTCTGATTCGCCAAAACGCGAGTTCCCGTCTTCACGTAAAGCAACGTTAATAATATAACGGTCAAGATATTTATACTGCCCGTTAATTAGGGCGGCAACTGTACGTGTTTGGGCAACACCCGATGTTAAGCTAAGGTCGGTATTAGTTGTTCTGCCCGGCACCGAAGCGTCTGTTGAAGTACTTGATGCAGTATTGGAAATTAATTGGCCTTGAGTGTAGGACTTGTCATCTTCTGATTGTAGCGAGATTAAACCAGTGAACGAGTGCTTTTCACCAAGTTCGGGATTAAATAAAATGTTTGTTTTGGTAGATACGCTATAAGTATCGAAATCTGAATTTGAGGCGCGGTTAACAGCAGTTTCTGTAAAAGGGCGGCCTGTTGCAATTTGTGGTAAAAATTTAGCCTGCCTTTGGTTGTTGATGTCAAAAACCACATCACTTGTAGCAGTCCAGGCCCCGGATATATTATATACCAACTGGAAGTGTGGTGTAATACGGTCTCCTATCAGGTTATTTAGGGCTGCAGTTGCCATAGCAACAGGGTTGTAAGTACCGGCATAACTGGCCGAAGGTGTACTAGTGGACACCACATACTGACCTTGTATATTACTGGCCGGAGAGAAGAAATTTGGTGTTAAATGTCCATATTGATCGTACTCATAAATACTCATATTAGGCATTTTTGTGGCTGCAATGGCACGCACGCCATCAAAGCCGCTGCCGTTGCTGGCAAATGCATAATCGTATTGAGTATTGGTATGTGCATAAGCGACAAACGTTGTAAAATGTATTTTATTAGAAACAATGTAATCCAGGTTTAACCTGGTATTTAACCGGTTTAAGCCGGTGCCGATAGTAGTACCCTTTTGGTCGTTATAACCTACTGAAGCAAAATATCTGGCTTTATCGCCCCCACCTGTAATAGATAAGTTATGATCCATTACATAACCAGTTTGCGAAATAGCTTTTAGCCAATTAGTGTTTTGGCCATAATTGTAAAAATAATAAGGGTCGCTCTTATCATAAGAAAACTCCCTTACTGTTTGTGTATTAAGTGGTGCACCGGTAACGTTCATTACCATTTCGGGTATAAAGGTTGAATATTGGTCGCCGGTTAACAGCGGGATACCACTTGGTTGTTGTGTTAGTGTACCTTTAAAGGTATAAGATATAGTTGGCGAGCCTTTTACACCGCGTTTCGTTGTAATAATTAACACACCATTGGCAGCGCGCGAACCCCATACCGCGGTGGCCGCCGCATCTTTTAATATAGATATGGTCTGAATATCAGATGGGGCTATTGATAACAGGTCTGCATATTGGTTATTATCAGCTGTTGCGAAGTTGAAATCGGTTGGCACTTGGGTGTCAAACGGTACGCCATCCACCACTATCAACGGGTTGCTGACACCATTGATGGATGATGTACCCCTGATTTTGATAGACATACCTGCACCCGGGTCTCCTGAATTAGACACAATGTCTACCCCCGGTAAACGGCCTTGTATGGCCTGGTCAATTGTAGTTGCCTGCAGTTCCTCCACATCTTTAGCATTTAGGGTAACTGTAGATGTGGTTTGATCTCGCTTATCAATGGTTAAGCCTGTGCCATTTCCTGTGCGGGCATGGGCTACAATCTGCACCTCGCTTATATCGTTAGCGCTACCCTCAAGTGTAACATTGAATACACGACGTGTACCAATATCGAAAATGCGGCTTTTATAACCTATAATTGATATTACCAGTTTGTGGCTAACATCGCTTATTTTTAGTGCAAAGTTACCGTCAATATCGGTGGCTTGGCCTACAATGGTACGTTTGTCATTATCTTGCTCAATAACAGTAGCGCCTATAACCGGAAGCTTGTCTTTTGCATCAATAACGCGGCCCTTTATCAGAACCTTTTCGGTTGTTGTTTGTGCCTGTGCACTACTAAGGGCAAATATGCACCAAAGTACAACCGCATAAAAAACAGGAATAAAAATTCTTCTCATGTGTAAGATAGGCGTTTAGTAATTGTATCTTAAGTAATTATCAATTTGATGCAACAGTGCGCGGTTACCCAGGTAATTACTGGTGGCCGGGAAGTAACTGTTGTTATTAGGCGGGGTAACCGTAGCTGTGCGAACCTGGTTATCCTGTATCTTCAAATTATTTGGTTGGTTGAAAGTGATCAGGTTAAGTGTATTTCCCTGGGAGTCTTTCAACAAAGTAGGGAAAGGAGTACCATTAACACCTTTTTTACCGTCAGGCGCTATGGTTATGCCATTTAGTATATGGAAATAAATAAAACGCGCTACTAAGTCCTTATCGGCAGTTGTAGTGGGATTGGTGGTGAATGATGCAAATGTTTTTACCCCTCCTACTATGGTTGTTGTACCAGGTAAAAATCCATCAACTACTGCCTGCTTCATAGCTGCCTGAGTTGGAATAAATACTGTATAGTTACCACCCAATTGTATATTATTAATCTCTCCCGCAGCTGCACTGTAAGCTGTCGAGTTGATCAGGTACTGATAAAAATCATAGTAAGGCCCTTGCGCTGTTGAGGTTCCGGCGTTAGCAGCAATATCGGCAGCAATAGTTTTAGTCGGGGCGTCAAGCAAGCCACTATTCAGAAAGTAAACCTTACCGTTGCTGTAGGTTCGCGAATCTACAACAGTTAGCGTTTGCCCTAATTCAACCGTACGACCGGAAGATACGGTGTTATTATGCCAGCGGATGTATTCCCCGCCGTTGGTCTCGGCTATGCCATCACCGGCCAGGCTATTGAGTTCACCATTGGGTGTTGGCACTATATTCAAGTTCAAAATACGCTGCAAAGCTGCCTTTGGGGTTGCCCCGCTGGTAGTTGAACCATTTTGGGTAAATGTATAATTTGAAGTTGTTGTATTGAAACCATATCCCAGGGCATTAAGTGTCGCATCCGACATCATGAAAACAGTGTACTTTAAAGTAGGGCTGGTAACCTGTGTTTTTAAAAAATCGTTCAATAATCTGGTCATGATAGAATATGCCGGATCAAGGTATGCCCTTGCGTAAACAGTGCTAAACACGTTGGCTTTTTGCACTTGGCTGACCCCGTAAAACACACCATTACTGCAAAATTGCTTCTCTACAACATCGGCAGATGCGTTAAAACGTGCTGGTTCGCCTAATGAATTTGCAGTTGTGTTAAATTTACTTGGCCATACTATTGAAGTCCACATATGCGCGTTAAGCAAATCGGCAATTATGTTAGGTGGCAAATTCTTAATGTCTTTATAGAATTCAAGTATTACGGTATTCAAATACGGTGTCAGGGCGTCGTTTGTAGGAGCAAACATAGAATAGCCGTTTTGCTGCCCGTCATTATCATCCAATTTTAAGAAGTTTTCATTATTGGGGGCATAAGATAGCAGGGCACTATAAAACTTCACATAAACCTTATCGCTTTTGCCCGTTAACACATTATAACGGCTGGTGATATCTGCATTAGCAGAGTATCCTATCATAAATTGATCGTACAGGTTCTTGAAAACACTGTATTGAGAATTGGTAGCCAGTTTTTGCTCCAAACTTGGCAGGGGTAAAACCACTTGATCTATTTCGTGTATTACACCGTTCTCGGCCAGTATATCTTTATTTACTACTGTACCGTTTACTACATTAAAACCGCTGAAAGTAGTACCCGGGAAAAAATAGTTATAGTCGGACGCGGTTAACTTAGCCGAAGCAAAAAAGGCTGAAGTAAAATAAGGGATATATTTATTATTGTTATCGCCAAACTGATAAGTGGCAGCATTCCGGTTTTGCGAAATTAACACTGTATTAGGGCCTTCAGGGCCCGGGCCTGTATAAAAGCTATCATAATAAGCGGTACGGCGCTTAAATGCCGCCCCTGGTACCCAACCAGCCCCCGATTGATAATCGGATAAATGGTCTGTTTGGAAGGCATTATATACTAAAGCATAGGTGACGATTTTACGTGCCGTTACCGAGTCTATCTTATCAAGTGTAAGATTATTGGCCGTAAAATACTTTTGAAATGCGGCGTCGTTGGGAGCAAAGAAAGTCCAGTAACCGGCTGCACTTAGCGTCGGCTTGTAGCCCGATTTGTCTATAACTGCTAATAAGGTAGTAAAATTACCCCGTTGCTGTAATACCTGGTAAATAGGCGGTTGTAAGTTATCAGGCCTACCGTAATACTCGTCGAATGCTTTTTTACGGCACCCTCCAAAAACAAGTATAAGACAAAGCAAACAGGATAAATTTTTTAAAAATTTATACATACAAAAATTGATTAAAAAAGTAAATGGGGTATTAGATATCTGCTTTAAAGAAACGTGTTAACGTCTTTAAACTACCTAAATAGTAATTTTAGGGTTAGTTGCCGATATCGATTGCATTAATAAATGTAATTTTGACAGATACTTGATTGCTTATGCACAACCTGCCCACTAATTGGTTTTGTAAAAATTTACTCATATTCGGTACTGGTTTATAAAATTGGTTTATACAGGGTAATTCGTGTCGGAATGATTTTGGTTATCCCCTTATTATGAATTAAAGATATAAACAACAATTTAAAACAACTATCCTGCCCTATCCTGAATTACGAAGTCATAAACAATACTATTATAAATGTTTATCAGATTTGTATAAAGATACCCTTACTATTATAACCCTCATTTACCATGAATTACCTTAAACATCAATTTGCTCTTGCTCTCCTGTTTATATCAGTCAGTGCATTGGCACAAACGCCGCCGCCCGTTCAAAACAAAATGAAGCTGTTTTTTGAAAAGGTATATATACATACCGACAGGGCCTTATATGCACCGGGCGAAGACCTGTGGTTTAAAGCATACGTAATTAATGCACGCGATAACCATTTGATAGGCACCAGTAAAAACCTGTATGTTGAACTTATTGCACCCGGTGATAGTATAGTGAGTAAAGAGATCGTCTATTTAGAGGATGGAATAGCCAAAGGCGATTTTTCAATTAAACCCAAACTGCCTGCCGGCAATTATAGATTAAGGGCCTATACTAACTGGATGCGCAACTTCGGCGATAATTTTATTTTTGAAAAACCGGTTACCATAACTGGAAATACAGAAGCAACAGGCAAAAGAGCGGTCACTTCAATACAAGCTGAGAAAAATCGAACATCTACCTCTATTCTTTCACAGCCTGCCCTCCGTTTTTTTCCTGAAGGCGGTTCGCTGGTGAACGAAATTAGTTCGATTGTAGCGGTTAGGGCCGAGAACGCACAAGGTAAAGGCATACCGGCTGCTGGAGCAATTATTTCTGCCGCAGGCGATACCGTGGCGCATTTTAGTTGTGATTCGTTAGGTATGGGTGCATTTGCGCTACTCCCATTCGCGGGACAAAGCTATCATGGCACCATCAAATACCAGGGGCAAAATATCACTGCTCAATTACCTGCGGCTTTAGCGAACGGGTTAGCCCTAAAAATTGCAAAAAAGGACACTTTATTATATATAACTATCAGTTGCGATAAGGCGACGGCTGCATCCCTGGCTGGTAAACCGTTTACTTTATCAGCTAAACACGCGGGGAGCACCGTAATTGATCAGCAGATACAATTAACTGGCAACCAGGTATCGGTTAAAATACCCCAGGATATTTTGCCTGAAGGAATAGCTGCATTTACCTTATATGATGATCAGCATAAACCCAATTGTGAGCGCTTAATATATATTGATCGCTCCACAAACACTGTTAAATTTGCTATTGGTTTAGATAAACCCGTTTACAAACCAAGGGAACGGGTTAATGTAAACATCAAGATTACAGATGCTAAAAACCATCCGGTTAACGGCAACCTTTCGGTAGCGGTGGTGGATGCAGGGCTTAATCCGGTAGAGCGCAGCAATATTGCCGCTTATTTTATGCTGCAATCTGAAATAAAAGGTAATATTGAACATGCCGAACGTTATTTTGATACCACTAACATAAATAGGGTAAAGCAATTAGACCTGTTATTACTTACCCAGGGCTGGCGCGATTTTGTTTGGAAGCGGCTGGCCGATGCACCCATTAATATATCCTATTTACCCGAGCAGGGCTTTACGCTGAACGGCCGGGTAAAAAAGGAATCGAACAAGGCGCCTGTTGCCGCAGCAAATGTTACGCTATCGGCGCCCAGGGCAAGCGGGCAAAAGTTGTTCTTTACACAAACAGACGCTTCAGGTAATTATTACTTTGATAATTTACAGTTATTTGGCGAACAAAACGTTCGTGTATCTACCCGTGATGTTAAAGGTGAAGCAAATGGCATTATCGAACTTGACTCCCTGGCTACGCATAGTCTGTCCGTTAATAAAGCCGGTGTTAAATCCAACCAGGATGTAAACCCGCAACTTATAGCAGAAGTGGCCAGGCGCGCGCCTTTGATAAAAGGTTTGGACAGCGTGACCAACTTGAAAGAGGTAAAAATAAGGGGCACCCACAATATTACCCTGCGCGACCAGATTGCAGTAACTAGCGGTTACCCTGATGAGGTATTAAACGTTAAAGCCGACGATTTGACCTTTAAAAGTTTGAAGGCTTATATACTGTACGCTTCCAAACAAGCAAAACCCGACCCTAATGGGGATAATATTGTTTTTTTTGCTGATGGCCATACTTATAAGCCCAGAATTATAGTTGACAATACAGAGGTCCCTTTTACTGACGAAGATGACGCTGATATATTAGAGCATTATTATAATTCCTACCTCAATTTGCCTATGAATGTTGTGGAGAAAGTAGTGATAAAGCGATTAATGGCCGGATTAAAAGCCCCTAAAATTGGCGGCAACCAGCAGGCAAACATAATGGGCAATACAGTGTTAGGGGCCAAAAGTGGCGGGATAAACTTTATTTTTATAATTTATCTTACTTTAAAACCCGGTGCTTTGCAAAAGAACAACGGCGGGATAACCACAGCTAACATTCAGGGATATTATGAAGCACGCACCTTTTACAAACCCATACATAATAGTACAGGCTTCGATTCATCTAAGCCTGATATGAGGAATACCATACATTGGGAACCTATGGTTAAGACAGATGCCACAGGATCTGCAAAGGTTAGTTTCTATAACGCTGATCCAAAAACAACGGTACGCGTAATTGTGCAAGGGGTTACCGATACCGGTGAACCGGTTAATGCAGTAAAGAATTATGTAGTGAAATAATCAACTTGTTTACCTAATAATCTGAATAATTACTTTGCCCTTTTTAAACATTTTAGATAATTATAGATAATAATAAATAATTATTGAGCTTTTTGCAGCGGATTCCAATTGGTTATGACGCTTTTAACGCTGATCAAAAATTCAATAATGTCGTCGCCTCTAAATCCCTTTATTTAAAATTTATTTAAATAGTTTAACCAAAAGTAAAAATACCCCATTTATTATACCTACCTTGCCCGCTTAGTAAAAAACAATATAATGCAAACACAAGGAACAGTAAAATTTTTTAACGGAACAAAAGGTTTCGGCTTTATTACACCTACAGCAGGTGGCCAGGACGTATTTGTTCACTCTACAGGCCTTATTGACGAAATCCGTGAGAACGACCAAGTATCTTACGAGGTTGAAAACGGCAAAAAAGGTATCAACGCGATAAATGTAAAAGTACTTTAAACCACTATAAAATTTAATCGTAAGCACCCCGATAATCGGGGTGCTTTTTTATTCTTCATATTCTTATTCACGTAATCCCACATCAGCATATGGCTAAATCACAAGCATCCTTCATGAAAAAACAATTAGACGCTAACCGTAAAAAAAAGAAAAATGAAAAGGCGGAACGCAAGCAGGAACGCAAAGAAAACTCTGCAGGCGGCGGATTGGAAAACATGATGGCTTATGTGAATGAATTTGGCGAGATCACTTCTACCCCACCCGAAAAACCGAAACTTAAAGATCAGGAGTAATACTCCCACAACTTTCCCTGAAAGGGCTTCGTAAAGCTGCAACAGGCACAACATTATTTTTTGCCGGAAATGAATATCTTTAACGGGTAAACCATTTATCGGCAATAATTGAAAAAAGCTAATTTATATACCCTGGCTTTCGGTGCGGCTATAGCCTGCCTGATTGTGTTTTTTATATTGATAGGTACCGGCCATATTAGCAATGGCGGGCCGGCAATTATTCTTTTCTTTTTATTACTGGCCGTGGGTTTCAGCGGCAGCGCTACACTAAAAGGCTTTACTTATACTATCATCATATTTGCGGCCGTAGCTTTGGCGTTATATTATCCGGCACACTTTGTTGATCTTAACGGTTATAAACTGTCCAACCTTATTACGCCGCTATTGCAGGTAATTATGTTTGGCATGGGTACTTCTATGAGCGTGCATGATTTTGCCGGCGTACTTAAAAACCCGCGCGGCGTTTTTATCGGCGTGGGCAGTCATTTTGTAATTATGCCTCTAATTGGCTTTACGCTGGCCCATTTAAGCGGCTTCCAGCCGGAAATAGCCGCGGGCATAGTGCTGATCGGCTGTTCGCCAAATGGTATGGCTTCCAACGTTATATCGTACCTGGCTAAAGCAAACCTGGCGTTATCTATTACTATTACCGCTGTGTCTACGCTGTTATCACCATTGCTTACCCCGCTGCTTATTAAATTACTGGCCGGCAGCTTTATTGAAATAAATGTGCTGAGCATGATGTGGGATATTATTAAAATGGTAATAATGCCTATAGGTGCCGGATTGGTTTTCAATCATTTTCTACACGGAAAGGTAAAATGGTTGGATAAAGCGCTGCCGGTAGTTTCCATGGCGGGTATAGCCATTATCATCCTGATCATTATATCGGCCGGCCGCAACAGTTTGTTAACCATTGGCCCTTTACTGATATTTCTGGTGCTTGTACATAATTTACTGGGTTACAGCTTAGGGTATTGGTCGGGAAGGTTATTCAGGATGAGCGAGCGCGATTGCCGTACAATGGCTATTGAAGTAGGCATGCAAAACGGTGGCCTTGCATCGGGCCTGGCTAAAGGTATGGGTAAAATAGCTACCGTAGGCCTTGCTCCCGCTATTTTTGGCCCGGTAATGAATATTACAGGATCGGTGCTGGCCTCGTGGTGGCACCGTAAACCAACTAATCGTGAACAAGCAGAAACGGTTACCTTAACATAAAGAGAAAGCCCGATATTTTACTACCGGGCTTTTCCCTACTTAAACCATTCTATCACAATTCTCAAAAACTATTTCAATACTTAATATCCTATTTATTAATATTCCAGCGCAGTCCTACAGCCACCCCTGCCGATTGTAATTTCACCCGACTGTTACCAATATCTGTTAGTGGTATTTTTAAATATGGCTGTGCCGCGATACTGAATTTATCATTCAACTGGTGCGCATAGGTAGCATCTAAATTCAACACCCCTAAAATATGCTGGTGCCTGTTTATAAAAGTAACGCTTGACGGGCCGGTTGTGCCCGGAACAGCATAATCGTAATTATAAGTTTCCTTCAGCATAATGTACGATGATAACCCCGTCCCTATGCTAAATGAATTTTTGCTTTTATGATATACCTGGTAATCAATATTTAAAGGGATATCTAACACACGGCAATCGGCACTTACCTGTTGCGGGTCGGTTTTAAACTTATATGCGGTATAGTAATTGTCAAACTTGGTGAGATAAGGCTTTTTAGCATATGCCGCCCCGGTACTTATGGTCAGCTTTTTAATTGATACCGAAAACAGTAAACCAATATTGGTGCCCACCTTTGCATCCTGGAATGATCCGGCCCCGTTAATATCAGGCGATAGCAGCATCGCCAATCCAAATTGTGGCCCTTTATGCCCACTTATTACAGTTTTTACCTTCTTAGGCTTCTCATTTGCAACTGAGGTAGCGGGCTCGTCGGTTACTTTAGCAATAACTTTCGCGTTGGCGTTATCGGTGTTTCCTGATGTCGCTGAATTAACGGTATTCTCAGTATTCACCGCATTATTTTTTGGGGACGTATTATTAGCGATAACTTCCGGGTTGTTTTGCTGTACCGGGTTAACAGGAGCCACTTTGTTGTTGTCACTAACTGGTTGTTTAGTAACAGAAGGATCTACAATAGCAAAGTAATGTGGGGGTGAGTGCAACACTTTAGTATAGGCAGGCTTTTGTTTTGCAAACTCCTGTTTAACTTGTTGCGGAGCAGTTGTGTGAACAGCCAGTCCATTGGCACTGTCAGCTTTAGTTGCGGTACCGTTTGAATTATTTACAGGCGCCTGGGTCACCGGTTTTTTATTAATGGCAACCTGCTGGGTATCTATCGGCGCTGGTTTAAAAAACCACCAGCCCAAAACCAATAGCAATAATGCGGCTACCCCGCTAAGAACAGGCAGCCAAAATGCAATAATACGCGGGCGCTTGCGGTCCCCCATAAGTTCCTCAAGGTCATCCCAATCCTGGTCATTATATTCAAAGTGGGTGTCCGGAACATCCAGCCCGCTTTTAAATAGCTCATCCAGTTTATTTTTCTCTTCCGCGCTCATATCCTGATTCCCCTGTTAAAGAATACCCCGTTCATATCTGTTGAATTTATTGCTACAACAGATGAATAGGTCATTTTACCGTCGCCACGGTCTGTATATGGCTGGTCGGCTTTTAATATCATTTGTTTTAGTTTTTGTCGTGCTTTGTGCAGGTTTGATTTTGATGTCCCGGCGCTAATGCCAAGCATTTCGCCAATTTCATCATGCCCATAACCTTCAATTGCAAATAAGTTAAATACTGTTCTGTAGGCCTGGGGTAACAATTGTACCATGGCTAAAAGCTCATCGTAACTTAATTTTTTATCGGCCAGTTCCCCGTCGCTAATATGTTCAGCTTTATCCAGGTCATCCGTATAGGCCATTTTCAAGTTGGCCCGGTAATGGTCTATAGAAGCATTCATCATAATGCGGCCCAGCCATGCTTTAAAAGGTCGATCATGATCGTACCTGTCTATATGTGTAAATACTTTAAAAAATCCCTGGTTCATCACTTCTGCAGCCTCGTCCCTGTTACCCGCATATCTTAAGCAAATACCCATAGCAAAGCCATAAAAAGCTTTGTACAGCATTTTTTGGCATTTTCTATCCTGCTTAGCGCAGCCTCTGATCAGTTGATGTAAATCTTCCTCTGTCATATGGGGAATCCCCTTAAGTAATGCGTTTATCGATCATTAATATCATTATCACGGAAACATGGTTTAAAAGGTTGCCTTGGTTATAATTTATTTTTCGCAGGGAACTATTTAGATATTCCTAATCAATTTATGAAGCCGTATTTGAATAATTTGTAAGCAACCGTAACCGCCGTTTACACGTGTTAAATATAAATATACACATTATATAAAACCAAATGAGTGTAACCACTTATAAAATACAGGATAACTTTATGGTAGCTAATTGTATAAAATGCGGCCGCAGACCTGTTGTTGCGCAGGATGCCTATACCTGGATTGTGTTATGCCCCAATGCAGCATGTAATAATAGCGTAGAGGGTAAAACGGCTAATTTTAAAGCGTGGGACGAGCAAAATAAAAAATAATCCCGCCTTGCTGCATGCCACAGGCAACCCTGTAAGCCATCCATCCGATATATTAAATAGATAAGCGGTCTTTCATTTGCTTAACTATCTAATAAAATCTAACTTCATTATGGTTCCTGTTTCAGTTGTCATTATTACAAAGAACGAGGCTGACGTTATTCAACGCAGTGTTGCAATGGCTCGGTTAATTACCGATGATATTGTAATTATTGATAATGGCAGCAGCGATGATACCGGCAAAATAGCAACTGAATACGGATGCCGGGTATTCCAAAAAAATTGGGACGGTTACGGCGCTAACAAAAACAAAGGCATAGCCTGCGCCCGGTACAATTGGATATTAAGTATTGATGCGGATGAAATAATTGACGAAGAGCTGGTTACAGCGCTCCATCACCTGCATTATAACAACCCTGATACTGTTTATAACATCAGGTTTAAAACTTATTTTGGCGATAAGCTGATCAGTTTCGGTAGTTGGGGCCGCGACCATCACGTGCGCTTATTCCATCGCGGTACGGTAAAATGGTCGGAATTGCCCGTACACGAAACTTTGCTATTCCCCAAAGGCACCAAACAAAAAACCCTTGCGGGTTTTATACATCATTATTCGGTTAAAAACGAGAAAGAGTGCCGGGAAAAGGCTTTACACTATGCTTTGCTGAGCGCAAAAAAATACTACCACATTGGTAAAAAAAGTAATTTTATTAAATTATACCTTTCCCCTGCTTTTAATTTCTTGCGGAACTATTGCTTATACCTGGGCTTTTTAGATGGTTGGGAAGGATGGTGCATTGCCAAAAATACCGCCAGACACACTTGGCTTAAGTACCATCACCTGTATCAGTTAGAAAGTATGCCTATCCAAAAAACTTACCAAAGCGATAACCTGTTATACATGTACCCGCAAATAAAGCAAACGTCTTAGCTTTTATAAATCAAGCTGTAATATACGTTTGTAAAACTCAACATGCTGTTGGGCTATAGTTTTGATATCAAACTGCGCCTTTACTTTTTTATTACCCCTTACTGCCAGGGTTTTACATACGTCAGGGTTATTTAAAAGAGAGATGATAGAGGAAGCTATTTGTTCAACATCATCCGGATCTACCAATAAGCCATCTATCTTATCTTCAATTAATTCAGGTCCTGATGTGCGCTTGGTATTAATGACGGCTGTACCGCAAGCCATAGCTTCTAACGGCGCCAGGGCAAAAGCTTCGGAATAGGAAGGGAACACGCTTATTACCGAAGATGATAAATGCTTAAATAAAGCCTGTTTAGTAATATGCCCGGTAAAGGTCACTGTTTTTTTAGCCTCGTTTGATAAATAAGAAATTACCTTTCTCTGGTCTCCCCTGCCGCAAATTATTAACCGTGCACCGGGGACGGCTTTATTTACCAGGTTCCATGCCTTGGCTAATTGATATATCCCTTTCGAGGCTACAAGGGTACCGGTATAAATAACTTGCTCTGTATTTCTTGTTATATCAATAGCAATATCCGTATCTATTCCGTTATATATTACCTCAATAGCTTTTGTGTACGATAAATATTTAGCGCTTTCCCGGGCCATATACTCGCTTACACCAACAACCGCCACCGCCTGATTTAAAATATCCTGCTCCATTTTAATAATATGTGCGGGCGGTAGTTTTGTTACCTGCCTGGTATAGGTTATTGAGCCATGCAACTTCACTATCACAGGCACCGATAGTTTAGGAAAGGGCAGATACGATGTACAAAACTTTATATAATCATTATAGTCAGGCATTTCAACCAGGTCGATATGGTACCGGTCAATAATTTCTTCCAGCCGGTCTTTAAATTCAGGCAGTCTTTTACGGATATCCCGTTGCATAAGTCCGGTATCTTTAAGTAACCGGGTAACTATGCGTACCATTAGTCGGCTGCGCTTTTCAAAAAATCTTCCGTCAAGCTCCAGGCGGAAGCGGTAAACTTTTACCCCTTCATCCCAAAATTCATCTTCGCCGCCGTAACCCGGGGTGTACAACCCTGCAACCACAACCGTATAGCCCATTGCCGCCATTTGCCGGGCCATTAACTGTACCGCACTGCCTATGCCCCCGTGCTGACCGGGAGGATACTCATCGCACAGGTATAGTATGTTCATCAGGATAAAAAATTTTTAAAGTTATACAGGTGCTGCCTGGTTATTTGCCTGCTTAAAATACCCCCTAAAATATAAACTACCAAAGCAATTGGCAGGCTTATAAAAAATGAGGTATTTAGCCATAAAACCAATAAATAAACCACGGCGGCAATAGTGGCAAACAGAAAAAACGGCTTTAATGATATGGCCATAATTTGCCGGTAAACAAGTTTATACAACAGGCCGCATTGTAATAAGGTAGTCCCTAAAAACGCAATAGCGGAACCCAGTCCGCCAAATTTGGGAATGAAAACAAGGTTTAGCACCATATTTGTAACAGCGCAATAAATAGTTATAAGGGTAACTTGCTTGTACTTTTTAGCCCCAAAACTTAACGACCATAGCAGATTAATAAAAACCTGCAGTGGGATACCCCACGATAGAATGAGAAATTGCATAGAATTAGTGTCGCCATATTTACCCTTTGTAATGAAGCTGACCACGGGCACCCACAAAATATTAAGCGATAAAGGTATCAGCATAGCAAAAAACATTTCAACCGAATTAAAAGCATTTATCAATTGCCGGTTTGCAATGTCGGGTTTATGATTAGCTGCCATTAACCGTGATAAACGCGGCATAATAATGGGAGCTATAATTAGGATGGGCAAACGGGCCAGCTCGAAAGCCCGGTAAGCGAAACTGTAATCGGCCAGCATTACGTTGGTGGTCATTATCCCCAGCAATATCCAATCCATACGCGAAAGGCTCATGTCAAATATTACCGAAATATATTGTGCCGACGATTCCTTCACCAGCTTAACATAAGCCTTTAACCGCAATTTAAACCTGAAGCTGGTGTTTATTAAAACATAGGTAAGCAAGGCCACTAACTCAAAACCCGCCGCGCTAACAAGCACAACTATAACGGTATTAATAGTGAGTTGATGCGTTTGCTGAAGTATAACAGTTGCCGCCACCTTACTGCTATTGCTGATAAAGGCGATAATGCCATATGGAGTAAATTGCTCCTTCGCGTTTAAAAACTGCTTCAGGGGGGTACCGGTAAATATAAGGCCCTGCGCCGCGAAAAACCATGGTAGGTATTTGTACACAGGGTTTTTATCCCCCAGAATGGAATTCAATAGTAACAATGCAGCCAATGTTATAGCGAAACCTGTGAGCGAGTGCAAAAAGAACGCCGCCGCCGCCCAATCTGACCGGCTGGATGCCGCTATACGCCGGATAACCACCTGTTCAAGCCCTAACCCTAATATGGTGGTAATAAACAATGAAACCGCGTTCATCCAGCTGATCATACCGAAGGTTTCCTTGGTAAAATAAACCGATACTAAATAAAAGAACACACTGCCCAATACCTGTACTGCTACAGATTGCAATCCGGATGAAAAAAACCTGGTGGATAGTTTATTTTTTGGCAACGTTATATTTCTTTGGGATTAAAACTAATACATTTTTTTCATCGCACTGGTTGCCTGTATTTAACTAATTGAGGTATTAATTATTCCTAAACTAATCAACTGCCGCAAAAACAAGTCGGCCATTATAAAACAAGGTTATAAAGATGCGTATTTAAAGCAACCTATTTAAGCAACGCAACGTAATGATTAATGAGATATAACAGGGATGATCAGTCGCCGAAAGCAACGCGGTTATAACATTAAACTGTTAACAATTGATGATTAAACAGCTTACATTAAACTTTAAAAAACTTACGGCCAATGTTGATTGGAAACTACTCCTGTTCCTGCTGCTGTTTTTAAACATTAAGCTGCCTATTAAAATTGCGGCCTTAGTATTAATATACCTGCTGCAATTTGATCTTAAGTTTAAACTCAGCTTCAAAAATTCCAGGCTGCCGCTGTTTTATTTGCTGATTATTCCCATCGCTTTTACTGGCTTGATTGTTAATCAAAATTACCAGGCCCATCATTATATGCCGATATTTTTTACCGGGATTGCTTTTTGGGTACTGGCATTGCTGGCCATGCACCAGGTTAAACTGATGGTTGAGCGGGCCGATACCCAAACTGTCCATAAAACTATTATTGCTTTTTTTATCATTAATGCCATATTTTCTTTAGCTAACCTAGTGTTTATTATTTTCAGGATACACGATATTAACCCCTATACCTTCAGGGGGGATTATCAGAAATACTTCATCAATACCGGCGATTTTATAAAAGGAGTTACGTTTGATATTGCCCCCACCGGCGCTATCCTAAACTCGTTTGGGGTGATCTATTTTTTATTTAAAAGGAACACGGTAATGAGTATGCTATGCATGTGTATGCTGATGCTTACCTACAACAACTGCATAACCATAATGTTAATAATTATACTGCTGGCTTTATTTGCTTTCAAAAGCAGCCGCGACCAAAAAAGTATAATAGTTGTTTGCATTATGCTTTTCGGTATATTTATGATCAAGGTATCGCCGCAAAATAAAGTATACCTTACCCAGGTTATTTACCGAAGCCTGCATATAAAACACCAGGATTATGTAACACCCACGCCCACCAATCTAGCTATCACGCAAAAGCCCGATAACCTTTTAACATTTGATGAAAGAAGACAGAAATTTGCCTTGCATTATTTGGATAGTGTTAATGCGGCTATCAGAAATAAGTATGGTTATCGGCGTTATATACCATTATTGCCGCTAAAATTCATGAAAGACGGGGGTATAATTATCCCACTACCAGATACTAATGCCGGCCAACTTAACGTAAGCAACATCCCGGAACCCGACAGAGTAAAACTACTTCGTTTTATCAACGACCATAAGCAAAACCTGCCTGTATCGGGCAGTAGCAACTACCGTTCAAATTTGCCAGGAAAAATAGCAGGTGCGGTACAAACTATCGATTATATAAAGCAACACCCCCAAGGTATAATAGCGGGGTTTGGCGTCGGATGTTTTTCATCAAAAATTGCTTTCCGCGCAACGGGATTAGGATTGAATGGCGGCTATCCCAAAGATCTTACTTATATCCATCCCGCTTTTTTAAGCAATCATTTGGACCTATATATGCATTATTTCAGCAAAGAGGAAGGCTTTCATTCCATCAGTAACAACCCTGCTTCGGTATATGATCAGTTACTGGCCGAATATGGTTTATTAGGCCTGCTGGCATTTTTTATTTGCTATTTGGGGTACTTTTTAAAGCGGTATAAACAACTGACCTACGGTTTGCTACTACTTTTTTTCCTGGCCATGGTGTTGATTACAGATTACTGGTTTGAGCAATTATCTATTATGATAGTTTTTGAGCTGCTGCTTTTTTTAAATATAAAAGAAAGTGAAAAATTAGTTAACATGACGTCTCATGCATCATAAACCGTCCATAACAGTTTTAATGCCAGCTTATAATGCCGGGAAATATATCGGCGAAGCTATACAGTCGGTATTGCAGCAAACCTTTGTTGATTTTGAACTACTAATTGTTAACGATGGATCAACCGATGGTACGCTTGCTGTAATAAACAGTTTTGATGATAAGCGGATCGTAGTAATAAATCAGCAAAATAAAGGTATTGCCGAAGCATTAAATACCGGTTTAAAGTATGCAAAAGGCGCATACATTGCCCGCTTTGATGCCGACGACATTTGTTATCCTGAACGATTACAAAAACAATATGATTTTTTAACCAGTTACCCCGATTATGTAATGGTTGGCAGCGATGCCGACTATATTTTAGAAGATGGCGATTTCCTTTTCCATTTTCAATGTATTGCACATACCTATAACGAGGTGATGGACAAGCTATATTTTTATTGCCCTTTTATACACCCGGCTGTAATGTACCGTAAAGATGTCATCTGTAATGCTGGCGGTTATTCGGCACATGCGCATAATTTTGAAGACTACTTATTGTGGACCAGCATAGCAAAAACGGGTAAAATGGGCAACCTGCCCGAAGCCTTGATAAAATATCGCCACAATCCTTCTTCGGTAACTATTGACGAACGCTGGCGAGGTAAACGGTTTCGGGATTTAAAACGCATGGCTGTAAAACGCGGGGCCATTACCCACGAAGAAGGTGATGAACTATTAGCTATCATAAAAAGACAAGACACCCCGCGTATAAAGGAAGGATCGTACCATGCACTGAGCGGAAAAAAATACCTGGCCGAAAACTACCAACTGGAGAAAGCACGCGCACATATTAAAAAGGCTATTGAAATACATCCGTTAAGATTGGACAATTACCTTTTATACCTTGTTAGTTACCTGCCTGTGAAAATAATTTTATGGTTGCATAAATTAAGTCCCAATAAGCTATAATGCCAATGAAAATTGTATTTATTACCCGATCTACAGCCTATACAGGGCGCGGAGGAGATACCGTCCAGGTATTAAAAACTGCTGAGCATTTGCGTACACTTGATGTTGAAGTGGATGTAAAACTTTCAAATGAGGTTATTAATTATGATGAGTATGACCTGTTGCACTTTTTTAACATCCCCCGCCCTGCCGATATGTTGCGGCATAGTAAGGCATCGAATAAGCCCTATGTAATTTCAACCATACTGTTAGATCATAGTGAGTATGATAAGTATTTCCGCCGCGGTGCCGGTCGCTTGTTAAAGTTTTTTTCAGCAGATGCGATTGAATATATTAAAACCATAGCCCGGTGTCTGCTGGGTAAGGATTACCTGGCCAGTAAGGAGTTTATATGGAAAGGGCAGCGCAGATGCATAAAAGAACTGATTAAAGGAGCAGCCATATTGTTACCCAATTCGCCGTCAGAATATGAAAGGTTGGTTGAACAGTATGGCTTAACAGCAAAATACCGGGTTATCCCCAATGGGGTTGAACAGGCTACATTTAACTCCCCTGATACTGATAAGTACCCTGATATGGTACTATGTGTAGCCCGGATTGAAGGCAATAAAAACCAGCTTAATTTAATTAAAGCTTTAAATAACACTCGCTTTAAAGTGGTAGTTGTAGGCAAACCAGCCCCCAACCAATTAGATTATTATGCCCAGTGCCGTAAAATAGCAGCCGCCAATATTGAATTTATTGATTACCTGCCGCTGAAACAGTTGGTTGAACACTACCGCTGGGCCAAAGTACATGCGCTACCCAGTTGGTTTGAAACCACCGGACTAAGCACACTTGAAGCAGCAGCCATGGGCTGCAATATTGTAATAACCAATAAAGGTGACACACAGTATTATTTTGAAGATTACGCCTTCTATTGCGATCCATCATCACCTGAAAGTATTTATAAAGCGGTAGACGAAGCAAGCCAGGCGGCTTACAATAAAGAATTATATTATAGAATTTTGGAAAACTTTACCTGGCAAAAAACAGCCGAAGAAACATTAAAAGCTTACCAGGCAGTAATACCCCATAGCGCCCAACCCCATGAAACAGTTATTGCTGATTAAGGACACCTTATCTAACCAGATAAGCTACTATCATCTGGCGCTAATGTTGGCCGTGCTTCCGTTCGATCAGTTTTACAGCCACATTATATTTATCAGTTTTGCGCTGCATACCCTGTTCCATCTACAAAAAGACAGGATTAAACAGTTAGCTACCCTAAGGACAGGAATTATGCAAGCCATCTTTTTTGTAACACTTATCAGTTTAACTTATACAGCATATCCGGCAAAAGCAGGAGATGATATTACACGACAGCTAACCATTTTGCTATTCCCTGTATTTTTTTCCCTTACATCGTTCAATTTTCGCAAATACCGGGATAATTTGCTGCTGATATTTTCCATTGTTTCTGCCGCCACAATTGTTTATCTGTACCTGTATGCATTGTACGTTATACATTACTTTAAACTCCCGGTAAAAGTCATTTTTTCTGAAACTTTTATCAATCACAAATTCAGCGCACCTATTGGTATACATGCTACCTTTTTTTCAATGCAGGTAGTGATAGCATTTTTTTATATAGTCATCAGGCTATTAAAACAACAAAACTTTTTAACCAAAGCCGTATATATCCTTACCTCCTTAATATTGCTTGCTGGGATAATTCAGTTAGGGTCCAAAGCTATATTTATTGTAGTGTTGCTTGGTATGCTGGTGGCCGTCCCTTATTTTATTATATCCGCCCGTAAACAGATGAGGTATGTATTAGTCAGCTCGGTTATTACAGTAATAGTTGTGGGCGGTGCATTAAGCATTAACAGTTTTAAACAACGCTATGTTACCGGCCTGGAAACAGATCTGTCAAAATTTACCGATTATGAAAATGTAGAACCACGTGTTGTAAGATGGCAGGCTGCGCTTGAGGTGGCCGTTAAAAACCCAATAGTCGGCTATGGCGCCGGTGCCGAACTACCTATACTGGCCGACAAATATTTCGAGAAAAAAATGTATATCTCTTTTGTAAACAGGCTTAATGCGCATAATCAATACATTACTTTCTTACTTACTACCGGTATTATTGGTTTATTGATTTACTTGAGTACACTATATTTCGGCTTCGAAATAGCCTTCAGACAACGCGATATGCTTTTCTTTATCTTCCTGCTTACTATTGTTGTTGTTTCAGTATCAGAGAGTTTGCTTCACGCGGAGAAAGGGATTTATTTCTATAGTTTGTTCTTTTCATTCTTTGTCTTTTCTGAACGGGAAAAAGCCCGTTAAAAAGTAAATAAATATTCCTTAAATATTTACAGTTGCTGGCAACCAAAGCCTCTTTTGTTCCGTCATCATTACAGGTATAACACTAAACAATATACCTCTTTAAGAACGTAGTGATCAGACGCATAAACATCAAAACACCTTGACAGAGATCAACAAAAATATTTTAGCTACACTCGCGTATTTCGATATGTTTAATTACCCGTTAACGCGTGTAGAGATATTCCTGTTCCTGCAGCAAAAATATCGTCAGCAGGATTTTGATGTTGCCCTGCAATATTTGGTGGTAAGCCAGGCCATATATAAGTTTGATAATTTTTATACGCTAAAGAATGATCATGGTTTAGTTGACCGGCGCATAATGGGCAACCGAAAAGCCGCCGAACTGATGAAGACAGCCCGCAGGGTGAGCGAATTGCTTATCCGCTTTCCCTATGTAAGAGGTATCGCTATTTCAGGCTCGTTATCAAAAAATTATGCTGATGATAAATCGGATATCGATCTGTTTATTATTACAGCCAAAAACCGATTATGGATAGCACGCACTATAATGCATGCCTTTAAAAAACTTACTTTCCTGATAAATAAGCAACATTATTTTTGCATGAACTACTATGTGGATGAGCAGCAAATGCAGATAACAGAAAAAAACATTTATACCGCCACTGAAGTAGTTACTCTGATACCGTTACAAGGCGATGCCATATTCGATCAGTTTTTTGCAGCTAACGCTTGGACACAGGAGTATTTACCTAACAATTACCTCCGTTTATCGTCAGCCCAGTCAGTAAAAAACAATGCATTAAAAAACGCGGTAGAGTCACTATTCAACAACCATGTAGGCGACTTTTTCGACAGGATATTAATGAAAATAACCGGCAGCCGTTGGAGCAAAAAAACCATTGAAAAGCGCCTGAATGCACATGGAATAGTCTTAAGTATGAGCGCCGAAAAGCATTGCGCAAAACCGCACCCTGTTGAATTTCAGAAAAAGTTAGTGGGCCGATATAATGATAAAATAGCGTGCCTGTTTCAAAACCGCGAAAGCAGCATGGTTTATTAAGATCAGTGCTTTTTTTGCAGGGTGATAATAAAATAATCGCCCATAGTGCGCCACGGCCAGGTACCCTTCATTTTATTTTCCCATTTCTTAAGCCAGTTGAATTTTGCCGGATGCTTTTCAGCGAAACCTTCTATGTACGATGGTGGTACAATAGTGCATAAACCTTCAATACTTAAACAGTTAAAGTATTGCCTGCTATTTTTTATTATGTAAGCCGGGTTGTAGTACCAGCATTTAAAATATTGGCCTTCAATATGCGCTGTGCGCCCGTTTTTACTAAAGAACCGCCGTGTAGCCGTTTTAAACTTGCCCTTAAATATCAGTAAGGCTTCCCAAAGGCAAAAACCAGGAATAATAACAAGAGTTGCCGTCCCCCCTGGTTTCAATAGCGATGGCAGCGAGGCAAGCACTTTATCCAGCTCACCTGTACAGTTAAGGCCGCCAAAGTTTGAAAATATGGCATCGTAAGGGCCGCGCGCTGTTAATTGTTCCAGTTTGGTGAACGAACATAGTTCTGTGCTCACCATAGTTGTTTTTCCGGCTTTTTCTATCTTTTCTTTCAATACCTGCTGCATACCTGTTGATATATCAGTAGCATGCACATAATAGCCCTGGCTGGCAAAAAACAGCGCATCTTCCCCTGTTCCGCTATTCAATTCTAAAATATTACTACCAGGTTTCAGGTATTGCAGGATATGGCTGCGCACCCTGTCGCGCTTGTAAGTAACGATAGTGTTTGATGAGTATAACTCATCAAAAATAACCGACTGACGCGTAAAAGCATCGCCGGCCAACAATTCGTGCGTGAGGTTATCGCTCACCATGAGCGTTCGGTTTGGTTAAGTTTAAATTTCTGAAACATGGTAGCCGGCATATAATACAGCACTGATAAAGCCTTTCTGATGGCTTTAATATCGGCCTTGAAGGGGTTACTTATCAGGTTAGCAAAGCTATTGCGCGCCAAATGCTGATGGTAATTACTATGCACATATTTGTGCAGTTGTTTATAGTAGGACGGCGGGAAAGTGTTACTAAACATCAGCGCCATCTCGTCCGAATCTGTCCAGTTGCTTTTGGTTTTCAGATCGGCTTTTACGCGCTCGTAAAAAGCGGTACCCGGCAATGGGTAAGATACGGATATGCCAATTTCAAACGGCAGCAGCTGGTTTATCATGGCTATAGTTAAAGCAATGTCTTCTTTGGTTTCTCCAGGGTAACCGAACTGGATAAAGAATGATGGTTTAATGCCGTACTTCTTCATCAATTTGGTTGACTGATGGATCTGTTCGATAGTTGTGCCTTTATCCATAGCGTCCAACACTTTTTGTGAACCGCTTTCCGCTCCTATCCAAACGTTTTCACAACCGGCAGCTGCGAGGGCCGCTATCTGATCATCCTGTAAAAGCAAGTCGGCGCGGGATTGTATCTTAAACCTGAATTTCAGACTTGCAGCAGCTACTTGTTTTGCAAATTCAGGCACCCAACCGGGCTTCAGTCCGAATATGTCATCACTAAACCAAATGTGTTCGGCACCGTAGTGATTGATCAGTAGTTTTAATTCTTCTACCACATGGGCTACGCTGCGGGTGTTATATCTGCTGCCGTAAATTGGTTTGGCACACCAGTTACATTTAAACGGGCATCCCCGTGTGGTATTCATATTCAGCGAAAAGTAGCCCGAGCTTTTTAGCCAGGTATCTTTGTATTGCTGCATGTTAACCAAGTCCCAGGCAGGTAATGGTAGTACGTCCAGGTCTTTCATTACCGGTCGCGGCTGGGTTTTTACAAATTGCCCCTCATTCTTGTAAGCCAAACCTAAAATATCTTCGGCCATTGTCATTTCCTCGCTCAAAGCATCAATCAGTTCCAATAATGTCTGCTCAGCCTCACCGATGATCACAAAATCGGCACCCTCATCAAGGTACTCTTTATAATGATCTGTACTATCCGAGCTGGAAACTATAACTGTGCAGCCTTGTTGTTTGGCCAGTTTACACATATGGAATGCCGCTTCACGCATGTTGGTGAGGCACATTTTAGTCAGATAATTAAAACCATCATCGTACACAACAAAAAATTGCGGTTTGTTAGTTTCAATGGCTGCTAATACTTCTTCAGCATTGCTCAAAAACATCGTATCGAACAGCGAAACCTGGTAACCTTGCTGGCGCATTAACGCAGCAGCATATAGTGTCCCCAATGGTGGATAGGGCTTGCCCGTCGCCCATTGCTTTGGGTCGAACCGCATAAAATACGAGTGACTAAAAAGTATGCTGTGCTGTTTCACTATATCAATTACGTTAATTAAAGTATACTGGTTGCTTACCTATAGTTAAACAACCGGGTTCATACGCGGCGGTAAATTAAGCGAGCAAACACATTTTATACAGGCGGCATTTTTATCCATATCAAGCGTTTTCCTAAAGTTTACGGCTTCGGGGCTGTTCAGTATTTCGGTTAAGGATGTGTCATGTATATTGCCAATCGTATCCAAAAAAAAGCAGGGCCTTACGCTGCCATCGGCTTCAATAACTGTTGATACCCAGGGTGCATTACATTTTTTATAGGGGAAAGGGTTATGTTGGTAAAATGCGGCATAATAATCGTGTATAGCCTGAATTTTTAAAGGCGGTTCGGCAATAAAACCGTTCCTGAACTCGGTTTTATATTCCACAAGTATTTGATCTATTATGGCTTGCAGTTCCGGCAAATCCTGTTCGCTTAATAATATCTCGTGCTGCTTTGGTTCGCTCCATGCCGTTTGGCGGTTAAAAGCATGACTGCTTACATCGGCAGGTAGGAAGCTGATCTGGTTTAAACCCATTTCTTTAGCCTCCTTAATAATGTTTGGCCAGTTACGAAAATTAAGCCGGTGGATAACCGTACGACCGGTAATGCGATAATCCGGGTTGATCGTTTTAATGTGCCCCACCCCTGCTTTTAACCGTTTGAATGCCATGGGTATATTACGGATGGCATCGTGCAAAACTTCATCACCATCTAAGGATACGATCAGGTCATTTACCAGTTTTAGTAACTGCGGGGCATTTTTTTCGATGGATAACCCTGTTGATAGCAGCGTTATTTTTATGCCCTGCTTTTTAAGAATTGTACACAGGTTAAAAAAATTAGGGTTCAGTAAAGCTTCACCACCCGACATCACTACCTGTTGTGTACCAAAAGCTTTCAGCGAAACCAGTAAACCTTTAATATCATCTTCGGTAAGTTGCTTCAGGTTGCGGTTATCCTTCCATATATCGCACATTACACAACGGCAATTGCAGGCGCTATGGGGCATTAATATTACAATAGGCAATGCTTTTATAGCATGTGTTTGCAACGTGCGGTATCTTCTCCAGGTATGTTGTAACGACTGCCCCATAGTGCTATTTCTTTATACAGATCCAATAGAACGGCCCTCTTTTGGCCACTCGGTTAAAAATGCTGCCCGGATCAAACAAAACCTCGTAGTTAAAACCGGTTAATATATTTAAAGTATGGTGATGGTACAGATCTGCCATTTGTGGAAACCCCATTGCCTGATAGTAGTCAGCGCAACGCTTTATGGCTCCGTAAACTTCGCCCGGCCCATAAAAATGCGTATCGATAATATGTATTTCTCCATGCGGATTTAAACGACCGAGCGCCGTTTTAAGGATAGCTTGCGCAGCGGAGAAATAAGGTAGTACCGCCGCAAAAACGATGACATCAAAACGCATATGACCGATCACATCGCCATCCAAACTATCATTAACAAACTGCAGGTTATCTTTTTTAAAAACCCACATAGCCTGGCTTATTTCTACCTGGTTAATATCAATCCCTGTCACTTTTGCACCGGGGATATCAGCCAGTTTTGCCGCTAACCAGCCATTACCGCAACCTACTTCCAATATAGCCAACGGCCTATTTTTCTTTTGTAAATAACTTATCAATCTTTTAGCTGAATGCTTACGTATAAGCCACTCGTTGTAGTATTTATGGGTAGTATCAACATCCGGTAACCGACTAACTTCGGCATCGGTATATACACGCCCTTCATATGCCCTTACGGCAAGGTAAAGCTGCTCAAAATCCGTTTCAATTAATTCGGGGCTTTGCATTTCTAAAAGTTCATGTTAACTAAAAACCCTGTATCTCCGGCTGGCGGTATTTCCAAAACCGTTGTAATAGCTTTATCTCGTATGGGTATTTGTACAAACTTGCTTTATACCTTATTGCAGACACAAACCGTATCGACCGGCGTTTTAAATCGTTAAGTTTAATATCAGTTACGGTTGGGTATACCCCATTCAGCACCGTCTCAAAATTTCTTATCTTATTTATCATCTCAGGCGTAAGCCATGGCGTTAAAGGGTTTTTGCGCATATCAAAATTTTCCCAGGCCGGGCTAACCCAATCTTCCAGTGTCTGCGGGAATTTAAAGCCGGCATCCAAAACCTGCTTAAACAGTTCCGAGCCTTCAGTCGGTACAGGACTGTAGGTATAAATTACTATTTCGGTATTGGGGTTTACCGCTTTTACTTTCTTAATAAATTCTATTTCAAAATCAATCTGCGCCTGTACCTTTTCGGGTGTCGGTGCGGGTGTGCCTAATACAAACGAGTATTCGGGGATGATATCAAACTTCTTCAACCGCTCGGCAAAACGGATGATCTGGTCGCCGGTTTGGGTACCGCCTTTATCCAGTTGTTCCAGAATATCGTTATTGCCGCTTTCCGCACCAAAGAATATGATCTTACAGCCGCCGTCCCTGATCGCTTGTAACGATGCGTCGCTAAATTTATCCATGGTATCAATACGCGCCATGCCCCACCACGACATTTTTTCAGGCGCTATCAGCCTGGCAAATTCAACCGCACGTTTTTCCGATACAAAAAAGTTATTATCATGAAATTCAATAGCATCGGCGCCCCATTTATCTTTAATGTATTTAATATCCTTATAAACGGTTTGTGCCGATTTGGCTTTCCACCTGGCCTCGTAAATAGGCACTACCGCGCAAAATGAACAGGTGAATGGGCAACCTATGCTTGAATGGTAAGCCAGCGTTTTTTCGCCCAGGTAAGTGCGGCCCAGATATTTTTTTATCGGATACATCGTATCCAGTTTATCGTAAGGTAATGGCGGCAGGGTTTCCTGGTCTATCAAATCTTCTTTACCATTTTTAACAATACCGGTATCGGTTTTGTAAATAATGTTTTTTATGAACTCGTAGGGCGTGCCATTTTCCAATGCATCTATCAGCAAGGGGAAAGCGTGATCGCCGGGGCCGTTAATAATAAAATCCACATAGCCCGAACACAGCACAGTATCGGGCTGGGTAGATGGAAAATAGCCCCCCCAAATTACTTTCACCTGCGGGTTTTTAGCTTTAATAGCTTTACACACCGGTGTGGCCTGCTTTAATTGCGGCCCGGGCATTACGGTAACGCCTATATATTTATATTCGCCTGTATACAGGTAGCTTTGTATTTTCTGTAATGGGTCGGTCTCGCAATTGCCATCAACAATAACCCAGTCATACTTACCTTCTACCGATGCGGCAATATTCATTAACGAGTTGGGTATACGGTGCTTGGCAACAGCGCTAAGGGGGTTAAATAATATGATCTTGTTCATACAATGGTCCGGGTGTCGTGTATTCTCATTTATAATTACGCCGCCTGGGCTATGCAGGTTGCCTTTGTGCGTAAATAAAGCCTGCTAAGCAACCATTACAATCGTTAAACCGTATTCTTATTATTCACAATAACATTGTTATGCTGCAACAATTAAGACGGTTTATACCCAAGCGTTTATTAAACCCCTACATCCCCGAAACCGAGGCGGGCACGGCATACGATATATGGTCTGAAAACTACGATAACCAGCCGGGCAACTTAATGCTCGATCTGGATGAGATCATATTTAGCCGCATGCTGGCGCGTACCGATATAAAAGGAAAGAAAATTGCCGATATTGGTTGTGGAACAGGGCGTCATTGGCCTAAAATAATGCGACGCCAACCTTTGGAACTGGCAGGCTTTGACGTTTCTGTGGGGATGTTGAGCAAACTGAAACAAAAGTTCCCCGAATCGGAAGCCCACCAGATAATTAGCGACCGCATGCCGAATGTACCTACCGATGCCTTTGACGTTGTTGTATCTACCCTAACCATGGCGCATATTAAAAACCTGGACGATGCCTTGCTTAACTGGTGCCGCATTGTTAAAAACAGCGGTGATATACTGATCACCGACTTTCATCCGGATGCTTTGGCTAAGGGCGGGCAACGTACGTTTAAGCATGGCAATGGCCATATTGCAGTGCGCAATTTTGTACACCGGCTGGATGAAATAGAAGCTGTATTAGGTTCAAAAAAATGGAAAGTAATACACAGGGAACAAATAGTTATTGATGAAACATTAAAACATTACTACGAAAGCAATAACGCATTACACGTTTACGATAAATTTAAAGGAATGCCGATTATTTACGGTCTCCATTTTAAACATGAGGCATGATACTAAGCAATGTTCATCGGGTTGGCAGTAATGAAGCCGGCAATATCAGTATCAGCCATGGGCTGATAACTGATACCGCTGTGCACGCTGCACACCACCCGAAACTTGTTTTTGATAATGCTATTGTGTTTCCTGGATTAATTAACTCGCACGATCATTTAGACTTTAACCTTTTCCCCCAATTAGGGCACCATATCTATCATAATTATACCGAGTGGGGTAATTATATACACCGTTACTATAAGCCGGAGATAGATGCCATATTGAATATCCCCCTTGCTTTGCGTACTGCATGGGGTGTTTATAAAAACATGCTTTGCGGCGTTACAACTGTGGTAAATCACGGTAACGAACTGGAATTAAAAGACGTACCAATTAATGTGATGCAAAATTGCCAGTCGCTGCATTCGGTACGGTTTGAAAAACATTGGAAACGCCGCCTGAATAACCCCTTAAAATTAACTGCCCGGGTAGCTATACATACCGGCGAAGGCACAGACGAGGCTGCCTGCGATGAAATTGAACAATTGATACATTGGAATTTATTGCATCGTGAATTAATTGGCATACATGGGGTAGCTATGACCCCCAAACAAGCCAGAAGCTTTAAAGCTCTGGTATGGTGCCCGCAATCAAACTATTTCCTGTTGGGCACTACCGCGCCTGTTCACCGGCTTAAAGATTATGTGCCTATTATTTTCGGAACGGATTCAACCCTTACCGGGGACTGGAATATTTGGGAGCATATACGCCAGGCCCGGAAAACCACCTACCTGTCGGACAAAGAACTATTGGCCAATTTAACCACCAACCCGGCAAAGGTTTGGGGCATAAACAGCGGTGTAATTGCGCCCGGCAACGATGCCGATTTAGTGGTGGCGCGTTTAAAGAACGGTCAAAGCACCATGAACAGCTTGTTTGATGTAGACCCGGCAGACATTCTGTTGGTGATGAGCAAGGGGAATATCCGCCTGTTTGATGAAATGCTTTACAGTCAGTTGGATAGTATTGATAAAAGCCGTTATAGTAAGATAATGATAAACAAGGTATACAAGTATGTATATGGCGATTTACCCGGATTAATGAAGCAGATACAAGCCTACCATCACCATATACAATTTCCGGTTACCGCCAGTTAACAACCACAATATTGCGCTAATGAAATTTGTTTTTGCCAGCTATGTATATTCCCCGGGATTTACCGACCCGCATGCCTGGATAAAGCATATCGGTTTTTATTTGGGCACCCTGGAAGCGCTGGCCGTAACCGACACGGTGATTAGTATTGAACAGATTGATTATGAAGGCGAAGCCGTAAACAACGGGGTTAAATATTATTTTAAACGTTACAGCAATCATGAACGGCGTTTTCCGTCCAAACTTCACCGGTTTATCCGTAGCCTTAGTCCTGATGTAGTAGTTATACAGGGTTTGCATTTTCCTTTGCAGATAATACAATTGCGTTTAATGTTAAGCCCGCATGTAAAAATCATAGTCCAAAACCATGCAGAACAGCCATTTACCGGTATAAAAAAACAGCTGCAGCGCATAGCCGACCGTGGCGTGCATGCTTATATGTTTGCTTCAAAACCAATGGGGTTGCGCTGGGTACAAAAAGGCAACCTGGCATCAGCTAAAAAGCTGCACGAGGTAATGGAAGTATCGTCAGATTTTAAAGTTATCAATAAAGAAATTGCCCAATCTAAAACAGCAGTTGCAGGCCAGCCGGTATTTCTTTGGGTTGGCCGTTTAAATGCAAACAAAGATCCGTTAACCGCTGTAAGGGCTTTTTTACAATATGCTTCAGTTCAGCCACTCGCAAAACTTTATATGATCTATCAAACCGATGAATTGCTGGAGGATATCCTGATAGAGTTAGCCAAACATCCGAGCCAAAAAAACAATATCAAATTAATTGGCCAGGTGCCGCATGCCGATCTTTTGTACTGGTATAACAGCGCCGATTATATTATTTCGTGCTCTTTTTATGAAGGCAGCGGAACGGCCTTGTGCGAAGCTATGTCTTGCGGGTGTATACCTATTGTTACTGCTATCGATTCCTTTAAAATGATAACCGATAATGGCAAATGCGGCATGCTATTCGAGCCGGGCGATGCAGGGGGGGTGTTAACCGCTTTAATACAAACCCAACAGATAGATACCTCTGCAAAAAGGGAATATACATTAGCGCACTATAAGGCTACCTTATCTTTTAATGCTATTGCCAGCCGTTTCCGCGAAATAGCTACTACATTGCTTTCGGTATAAAGTTTTACAAACTGCGCGGCGGTATCTTCAATTTTAAAAGGTACTACGGGTGTATATTCAACATTGGCATCAGTTAATATACCGGTAATTATTTCTGCTGCATCATGCGTATTTTCAGCTATCTCCCAGTTCGGGATATCTTTATCCATCAGGCGCAACAGGCTTACCACCTTTGCTCCGGCAGCCAAAGCTTCGGGTGCTACCATTACCAGGCCTTCATAATTACTGGTATGCAAAAGCACTTTAGATTGCTGCATCATGGCCAACACCTGCGGGTGTGGCAGTTCTTCAACAAGGGTAACATTTGTTTGTATTTTCAGCTTATAGATCATACGCATTAACCTGGCCCGCTCGGGGCCTGCGCCGCATATTACAGCTTTAATATTGGGAAAACGGCGTCTTAACCGGCAAATTACATCTAAAAAAAGATGATATTGTTTTAGCGGGATCAAGGAGCCTACCCCAATTATATCAATAGTACGCTCACAATCGTTCTCTTCAAACTTCGATTGATCAATCCCACCTGGTATCACATGTTTAGGAGTGACATCATAATTGGTTTCCATATTACTTACCAAAAAATCAGATATGGCCACCAGTCTGTTGCTATCTATCCCTGCAAGGGTAAAGTATTTATTATCGAACCGCGCATCCTGTCCCAGCATCCAGCAATAATGTTTAAGCCGGTGCAGCCTTGCAAACTGCTCGCCTATAAAAGCACATTCGCCTAACCAAAAGCTGAGCAGCCCAATTATTTCGTAATCTTTTTTCAATTTGGTCAAAGCCATCCACACCTTTAGCCAGTTATATAGCCTGAACAATTTCCCTTTGTTCCTGCCACCAAATGCCTGTACCGGGACACCATGGTATGTGTAATTACGGGCTTTGAACGGGTATTCAAACGATAGCACCTGCGGATTTATGCCCGGGTGATCTTCCTTAATAGCTTTTACCAGGGCCTGCTGTAAAGGCAGGCAGGTAGTATCGGCTTCGCTTTCAGGGAAACCGGGCGTTAGTATAACCAATATGGGAGGCTTAGGCAGCATATGGTGATATGGTTTTATTACAAAATGATAAACTGGTTTTATTATGCGTTATAAATAGCACTATTTTATCGTGCTTAACATTCCTGATCCTGTTGAGTATTTGCCGCCCGGCAGCTTCATCTATTTCACTGAAGGGTTCGTCCAGGATCAATAGATCACACTCGTGATAAAGGGCACGTGCTAAAGCTATCCGCTGGCGCTGGCCGCCGCTAATATTTTTACCGTGTTCGTGTATCATTTTATGCACTCCTTCGGGGTATTCGTTTAAAAACATGTCTAACCCGCTAATGTGCAAGGCTTCGTTTAAATTATCTTCATTATAGCCTTCGTCACTCAGGGTGATGTTTTTTAAGATGGTGTCGTTCATAAAAAAGCTTTGCTGCTTTACGTAAACTATCCTGTTCCAATAGACTTGCCGCTGCTTCATATCAACGGGTTTATCATTTATAAGAATAGTGCCTGCATCTTCCTTTAAAAACCCTAATAACAGGTTAATAATAGTAGTTTTCCCACGCCCGGATATACCCGAGATAGCCGCAAAATCGCCGGTATTTACTTCAAAACTTAAGTCGCGGATTACCGGGTTGCCATTGTACCCAAATACTACATTACTAAAGCTGATATTTTGAATGGGGGTATCGGCTATTGCAGGTTCGGGCATGGTAGTAGAATGTGTACCGGATAGTTGCTGTAACGTAAAGCTATACGTACGCATTTGCCCAGCACAGTTTAGTATTTTTACCACGCCCGGAATAATTTTGTAGGCTGCCGCCATAAATATGCCGATGGTCAGCACATCGATAGTTGTTTTACCGCCAAACCATTTATTGATAACAATAAGGATAAAAAAGCCCAGCAGGGCAAAAACCTCTACAAACCGCGATGACATGCCTTGTAAGGTTTGCTGTGCGGCCAGTGTTTGGTTTAGCTGAGATTGTTGCCGGGAATAACGGTTTACAAAAAAGCTGTTTTTATGATAGATATTACTCTCCACATAACCTGATAATGATTCCTGTAAATATTGGATCACCCTGGCGCTGCATTCTTTTATTTGCGCGCGGACGCTTTTAAGCTTGCCTTTAATAAACCAGCCCAGCAATACAACCGGTGGAAATAACAGTATAAGTAATAAAACAAATAAAACCGGATGATACAGCAGTATTGCCGCAACGGTGAAAAAGATCAATACCCCCTGCGCAATGATCTGCTGAAAATTGGTTAGTACGTAATGACCAAATTCAATAGGCACCTGCCCTATTTGCCTGATACGGACTGATGAATCTACATTAACAAAATCGGTATAACTTCCTTGTAAGTAGTTGTTTATATGGTCGCCCGACAAGCGGGATGCTACACTATAAACAAAACTATGTTGTTTTTTTGACAGCCATACGCCAGCCATATTTTTAATAAAAAACAGCAACAGGAATAACCCGGTAACTGTTATGGGGTTGGCATTAGCAAGCGCGCTATAATAAGTTAGGGAGGAAGAAACCGGTACACCACTGGTATACACCCGGATGATAAATACCAAAGCTATCAGAAAAACCACGTCAGCCAAACCCATCAGCAGGTCGAAACCGGCCATTATAAACAAACGGTTTTTCTCGTTAGGGGTTAGTATTTTAAATAGTGACGTTATGAATTGCCTCATAAAATGCTTTAAGCATTGGTATTACTTAAAGTTATTACGGCAATTTTTGCAGTATAGTTGCCCGTGTTTTTACAAGAAAAATATTTATACCGAAGTACAGTATCCTAAAATCAACAAAGCCCTGCAATTAAATTACGGGGCTTTGTTTTTCTGTGGTAAGCTATTAAAACCCCTCACTGATAACTACATCCCCTTCTTTTACGGCAGCTGGTTTATTAGCTGTTTTTTTGCGGACAAGTTCGCTAACACGTGACATAAGCAACATGCTAATAACGGAAATACCTACAATTACATAGCCCACAATATTATAATTTTGAAGCGGCGCCCCCTTAAATGGCTGAACAACTATTATTCCTGAAACCGCGGCTGCTATGCCCCCGGCAATTTGCTGTAGTGATGAGTTAATGCTCATAAAGGCGCCACGGTCGGCCATATCCGGCACGGCGCTGGTCAGAGCCGATGAAGGTATCATACGGCTCATGATCCCCATCATCATCAAAATATTTAATACAATCACTAAAAAGAAAGGAGTAACCGATAGATTAGTATAGACCACACACATCACCATCATCCATATTGATGCCCCCACAAATAGTTTAAACTTGCTTATTTTATCACTTAAGCGACCTATCACCGGCATAATAAATAACGAGCTTACACCCGATATCATAAATAATACCGGTAATTGTTCGTTAGTTATCCCCAGGTTATTAATAGCAAAGGCGCTGCCAAAAGGCATCATCATAAAACCACCTATTGATAATAACGCTGTTGCGGTAAAACCAATGCGATAATCGCGTTTTGCAACGGTATGCCACAAGTGAACAAAAGCTGATTTGTCGCGCTGAATTTCCAGGTGTTTAACAATAGGGGCCATTTTAATCATAATAATAATGGCGACGATAATTGCCAGCCCTGCTACCATAAAAAACGGTGCTTCCCAACCCATTAAATTAGCCAGGTATAAACCAATTGGGATACCTAAAACCTGGCTGGCGCCGAAACCCATTTGCAGAAATCCCATTACGCGCCCGCGTTGTTGTAAAGCAAACAGATCGGTTATGATGGCCATAGAAATGGAACCAATAACGCCGCCAAACAGCCCGGTGATAATACGGGAGGCTACCAATTGTACATAGGTTTGCGATAATCCACAGAATACGCTGCCTGCAATAAAGCCGATATAAAAAAACAGCAATAGCTTTTTCCGATCGAATTTATCAGCAAAGCCGGCTGTGAGCAGCCCGGATATACCCGCACTAAATGCATAAGCCGATACGGCCACGCCAAAGGCAGAGGGTTTAAGGTTCATGGATTTCATCAGCATATCGCCCAGCGGCGACATTACCATAAAATCCAATATTACTGTAAATTGTGTAATGGCTAACAAAAATATCACTAATTTTTGGTAGCCGGTAAAAGGTATCATTTCTTGTTTTTGTTGTTCCATAGTTGTGTTAGTTTAAATTAATTCGCAGCACAGATAGCCTTTGGCATTTAACAGATCGATAATTTGATAATGCTGAAGCGAATATGTTACTACACGCAGCACACAATCTTCATCTTCCATATCTATGCTCCACTCGCTTATGGCATTATCATTGTCCAATAATTCGTGCAATACCAGTTTATCCCTGGCCGATTGTATGTTTGTTTTAAATATGAGTATGTGATCAAAATTGTTCATAAATAAATATTCATTTATTTAAATTCAAAAAAAATATTAGTTCTTTAAAGCCTTAACCACCAGATCAAATGTTTTCCAAAGTATTTCATCTGTCATAGTAAATGGCTTCCCCCCTACACTTGTCCCTTCCATATGGAATTTTATTAATGCATACAAAGGCGAAAAAGCTATCGACCAGTAAACTTCAAATGGCATCTCATCAATTTCTCCCCTCGCTACCACATTCTCCATAAATCGCCCCACAATGGATTTAAACTTTTTCAGAAAAATATCTGCAAACTGTACCTGGTAGCTCGAACTTCGTATCTGATCAAAAAAATTCCCCAGCAAAGGGTTTTCAATCATATACTTATAACGATTCTTCCATTGTACCCTCAACCCTTCTTCAAATGAGCTTTCCGGGTCCAGGCTTTTTATCATCGCATCGCCCATTTTATCGCCTTCCTCCAGCGCTATACTTAAAATCAAATCGTCCCGGTCCTTGTAATAAATGTATAGCGTGGCTACTGATATACCGCAGGCCTTTGCCAGTTTATTCATACTAAAGCCCTCAAAACCATATTTAACAATACTTTCAATGGCCTTTTGCTTTACCAACTGTTCCTTATCAATATTTCTTGTACGCATAGTTAATCGTCACAAATATAAGTGAATATTCATTTATTTAAGAAATGTTTTTATTTATTTTTACATAACACCCTTTAAAACAAATTCTTATTTATTTTTTTATGTTGGGCGCGGATGGATTAAGCGCATTTAATTCATCTATCGTCCAGCTTTTGGTCCGGCCAATGGTTGCTTCGCGTATCTTTTTTACCTCTTCCACTGTCACAGTTTTTGCCTTATTGCCAAAATCGTTACGTATATAGCTTAAAACAGATGCGATATACTTATCGCTATTAGCCCCCAATGCGGGCATTACGTCTGCATAAACTTTTCCATTAACCGGGCCTGTAAGCCCATGCAGTAATATCCGCACCAATTTTTCAGGGCTGCCATTAACGTCAGGCGCGCCGGCAAGCGGCGGCGCAGGCATTTCCTTACCACCAATGGCAATCCCTTTACCATCCAAGCCGTGGCACGTAGCACACAGTGTCTTAAAAATTATTGCCCCGTTATTCACTAACAGTCTATCAGTTTCCTTTAATAACCGTTCCGCTTCGTCGCGCTTCTTTTTTGCAATAATAGCGTCAGTATATTTGGTGTTTGATGCAATCATCACTTGGTCATTCGGATAATGCTGAATAAGGTATTTTTCCAGGTCCTGAGCTTCGACTGTTTCATTATAACGCAGCGTTAATGATAGCTGAAAACGGACATCGGCGCTGGGATCATCTTTAAGCAAGGCCAATTGTGGCAATACAGCTTTGTCTATTCTCATGCGGTCTTCGGCTATCCAAACCGCGGTTTTGCGCAGGTGGGTATCCTTATCTTTCAAACTTGCAAAAAGCAGGTCGTCACTAAGCGAATTTAAACCATTGAGGGTCCAAAGCGCATGTATCCGGGCTATGGTGTTTTGGGAGTTAGCTGCAAGTTGGTTCAATGCCGGCACTACCGATCTCTCGCCGCGTATCACTAACAGCTTCTGGGCATTATCGCGCCACCACCCATTAGGGTGCGATAGGTATTTTACCAGGGCTGAACCTGGTTCGTTTAACATATTAGGGCGGGTTTTTAATGGTTTTATACCATCATACACAACCCTGTAAATGCGTCCGCGGCCAGTGTGTTTCTCTAAACCCTTTCTCAATATCTGAGGCCTTAAATAACTGCCTTCCTTTGTCCAGTTACTTTCTTGTATTATACCGTTGTACATGTCAACAATGTATAAACAACCGTCGGGGCCAGTGGCTGAATTAACCGGGCGAAAATTTACATCGGCCGAAGCAATAAACTCTTTTTTGTAATAGGCGTTTTCCAGTGTTATTTTTCCATCATTATCAATAACCTTTGCACGTCGGACAAGCCGGCCAACGGGTTCGCATAATATGTAGTCGCCTTTTAAATCAGCTGGTAACTTATCGCCACGGTATATGGATTGCCCGTTACAACCTGTAAAGTGGTTCAGGGTGCTATCAGGACGTAACCTTTTTACGCCACCCTGCACATCGGGCGTAGCTATAATTGGCCAGGGCTCCTGAAAAAACTCGTTAAACTGGTCTTTTATGTCCAGGCGGCCGTAAAAAGGGTTTTGATGAAAATTTGAGGCCGGGTTCTCCGCACCGGCTACAGAATAAAATATTCGTCCATAATCATCTGTAGCCAGCCCCCATTGCCCGCCTGCATTTTCGTGGAGTTTTTCTGCATCCAGTTTACCATTGGCATATTTGTATCGCAAATCATCATATGTTACATAAATACGGTTGTCTATATTCCATACAAGTCCGCTTTTTTGATGCTCTAAATTGGCCGTACTAACAACATCGTTGCGATAAACCAGTTTTTTTTCATCGGCATGGCCTGTACCCTTGGTATCTCTATAGCTATAAATATTGTTAGAGTAAGTTTCGTTCACTAAAAGACGATCGTCCAGCGTCATGATCATACGCGGCAATAACAAACTATCAATAAATACTGTGGCCTTATCCATCACACCGTCGCCATTGGTATCTTCCAGCTTTTTAATTTTACATGTCCTATTGCTTTCGCCTGTGCCATCCACATCTTCCATGTAAGTATTCATCTCGGCAACATACATGGCGCCATTGCCATCCCATACTATAGCCACCGGTTTACTTATCATGGGTTCGCTGGCCACCAGTTGCATGTGATATCCTTTTGGGAGCACAAAGTTCTGCATACTTTCCTGTGGAGATAAGTAAGTATTGGCCGGGTGCGGGTTCACGATAACGTTGCCTGCGGCATCTCTTAATATTTGGCTTTGATAATGGCCGCTTCTACCATTTCTTAAATTTTTACAGGTAATTACCAATATAGAAACAGCAATCAGGCTTGCTGCCAACAAGAGTTTACGAGTATTCATGTGATAGTATGCAATCGATTGTTTACGTTACCGAAGGTATATCATCAATTTGATATTTCCAAACATCAATTAGCAGTGGCACTAATAGATATATGTAATTGAAGCTTATTTTTTCTCTAACACATTATTATCGGCAGCCCATTTTTTTTGCCATGTTGGGTACTGGTCCAGCACTTTTTGCGGGGCATAAGTATACCAGCCATAACCATCGCGCCGCTCACGGTCAACTTCAGCCAGCGAGTATACTACTTTGCTATCCCGGTTGCAGAACAAAGGCCTATGGGTTTTCAACTCGTAGTAACGTGTCCATATAGGCGGCGCCGTAGTATCGGTTACTACTACCCTATCTCCGGTAGATACGCGAAAGGGTGTAACCATACGTGGTGCCGGAATACTTTTTACACGAGTATTGTAAATTTTTGATTCCTGAAACCAATTTACAGCGTTTTGCACGGCATCAATAACCCCTTTTTGAGGATGATCGATACTCATTAAAAATAATACTATGCCGGAGCTTTCACCGTTGGAAATGCTTGGTGGTTCAAACTTGCGGGCCCAAGCCGGTTGCAGCGTAACCTCATCATGCTGTTGACACCAAGCCGTGGGCTTACCATTATCGTTTATCTGCATTTTCAGAAGGCATTGCAGGCCATTATTGTAAGCGGCAGCCAGCTTAGCGCGATACTTAGCATCAATAAAAGCATATTCCGGTTTATCGTCCTGAACATCTTTTAATAATCGCATTATTCCTTCAAATACCCCATCGTTTAAGGTTATACACCTGCTATAATTATTTTCCAGGGGATAATATTGTGGCCAGCCGCCATTTTTATATTGCGATTTCAGTATAAAATCGAAACCTTTCAGGGCTCCGGTTTTGTATTTCTCATTTTTAGTAACGGTATACACATTAGCCAACACGGCTATTTGTGTATAAGTGCTGCCATTATCGTAAGTGGTGTTCAATTCGTTTCGGGCGGCGCTTACGCTATCCTTCTGGTCGTTGGTCAGTTTAGCAAAAATGTCGTAGTTCTTTGGCCAGCCTCCGTTACTTTTTTGGAACAGCAGGATATTATCGGCAATATTAGTTATTTCGGTCGCATCGTATTTTGGCCTGCCGGGGCGGGCGTTAATGATATTCTTTTTATCAAAAATAGCATACCAATGACCGGCATTATCGGCAAAGGGAGCCGGATCAACCCGGGTATAGGCATATGTTTTTGCCTGGTTTTGTGACAGTGCTTTCGATATAAAAACTGTATTAAGCACAGTTAAAATAATTGAACCAAAAACCACTTTTATTAGCGGGGTATTATACTTCATGGCGAATTGAGGGTTATATTGTTCTGTAAATTTACTTTTTTGAAACCCATAACAATTGCTTATTGGTAACAATTCGGCGACTAAATCTCCGGAAACGTTCCCAATTTTAAATTCACCGTGTTTATTACCAGATATTCGAAACAAAAAGCCCTTGTCGGTAAATTCCAACAAGGGCTTTTATACATTATTGCCAACCATGGCACCAATTATTATCGTTTAACTACTTCTAATTCACCCCAATCTATCACCGGAAGAGAGCCGCCGCTTGGCAATGTTACTATTACATTATAGTACTGCCCGGTTAAAGCAGTAGTTGGCCTTTCCGCTGTAGAATGTATAGCCTGGTTATAAACATAAGAAGGCCCGTATTTACGATAAAGCGCCGGCTGTACAGTAACACCTGTTGTAGCTGTAGGAGATGTGGCCCTGATAATGCTGGAATTAAAGGGTGTGAGGCTGGCCGGCGCACCGAAAGCCGCCACATATCTGATCTCGACAACCTGATTGGCATCAATATCAACTGGCCCGACTGAGTAAAGCACCTGTGGCGTACTGCTAACTGTGGTAATATTTCGCGAAAGGTCCTGACTAAAATATACGTATGGCCGGGTTTCAACGGCACAGCTACCATAAAGCAGGCTGGCTGAGCCTCCGTTTTCAAGTTGTAACGGAGAACCTGACCCACCATATGACCATACTACTGAATTAAAATATGCGTTAGTGGCGCCTGTTGAGCCAAAAAATGCCCCGCCTACGTGCGATGATACATCATGCCGTTCGTATTTTACAATCCCATGCTGGCTGGGGCTGGTAAAGTTAGTGCCTGTAGTAGAGGTTGCAGATGTAGTATAAATGGTTTTTCTTCCCAATGTTTGGGCAGGGTCTGTACCGTTGGCTATATCAGCGGTTACTTCTGTTTGGTACCGTATATCTACCATAGTGTTTGGCGCGATAGTCAGGGGCCCGATTGAATTGTCAACGTACTGGGTACCGCCAATTGGTATGGCATAACCGGTGCCGAACCACCAGGTTCCGTATGGTGTATTATGAGTAGTACTTGAATATCGCTGAACCCCACGTTCTACTACAGATACCAGTTCGCCATAATTACTTCCTACCGGCAAGTCCATATCAATACCTGCACCCGGCGTCCCCAGGTTAGCAGCGTAAAATACTGCATTTATATAGATAGAGCTTGATGCCGCTGCAAATTGATAAGAGCCCGTGCGGGTCAGAATCTCAGAATTACCTTCCGCGCCAACAACCAGGTTATTTCCGCAAAACGGGGATAACATGCCCAGGAAACCAGGATCCGTATTGTCCCTGCATGTGGCTGATGTTGCTACAACAATACCGCAATTGGCAGAAATTTCGTTGGTACCCGTCCAGGTAAGTTCACGTTGCAGGTGCGCCGAAACAACATCTGCCGCCTCAACAGTTAGCGGGCCGATAGAATAGACAACATATTTAGGAAATACTCCGCCTACTTTATCAGATTCAAGTTTGGTAACGGATGTGCTGTTATCCTTCACATAGCTGACAATTGAACTGGTTGATGTTGTTTTTAAACCTTTTTCCGGTTGTTTTTCGGTGATTAAACTTTGTTTATCCTTTGAACAGGAAACAACACCTAACAGGCCTGCTAAAAAGCAATACCATAGTTTTCTTTTTGATCTCATTTTTTTAGTGATTAGTAAAATTATACATAGTTGATTATTTCAGTGGAATGATTAACAGGGATGTTTATTTCCAGATAGATCCTGGCAGATGTATAATTCTGTGTACCCTATTGATAGTTTACGTACACGTTGAATCAAAATTAATGGAATAATATTCTAAAACAAATATTATTTGCGTTTTTATGCGTTTTATTTTACAAAATAAAACGCATAAAGGAGAACATTTGCAAATTTGGCTTAACCGGGAGAAACAAAAAAGTATTTCTATTTAAGGGAAATAGTGCCTAACCACTCGCCATTGTAGGTAAAATCGTAGCGAACCGGCGAGCTGCACTGATTTAACATGCTTTGAAAATCGTTCAAAAATCGAAAAAAGGTTGGATTGTTGACTCGCTCCGATTACCTGAGCACAGGATCAAACTCCATATATGATTAAATTTTATTTAAAAAATGTTTAGAAAATGAATTAAATAAATTATCATTGTGAATACGTATTCACAATAAATTAACCTATTTAGCTCAACCTTTTTATGAACTGGCACCAAATAGACATCTGGATAGTGATCATATATTTAATATTAATGCTGGTGATGTCGTTATGGCATAGGCGTTTTGCATCAGCCAACCTGGAAAACTTTTTCCTGGGTGGCCGTAAAATTCCCGGCTGGCTGAACGGCATCTCCTATACTGCAGCTATGGTCAGTCCGGATGCTGCAACCGGTTTAGGCGGTTTAGCAGTGGTTACCGGCGCATTTGTTTCCTGGTGGTATTTGAGCCGTTTTGGACTAGCGCTATTTATCGGCGGGGTGCTATTTGCTGTATTCTGGCGCAGGTTGAACCTGTTTACTTCGCTGGAGTTTTATGACATGCGTTTCAAAACCAAACCAGCTGCGGCCATGCGCATATGGATAGCCGTACGTACCTCACTTATAGCGATGCCCGCCTGGACAGGTATAACCTTATTAGCTGCTTTTAAAATTATGGGGCCAGCATTTGGTTTAACAAAAATTGAAACCTTATGCCTGGTTGTACCGGCCTCTTTCCTTTTCGTGTTTTTTTCCGGATATAAAGGAGTGGTTATCTCCAACCTTATACAAATGACCATTTTTTTTGTAGGCACTGTAGTGCTTGCAGGACTTACACTTCATCATTTCGGCGGGCCTGTTGCCATGACTCGTGCGATCAGTCATGCTTTCAGTACAACACATCCCGAAATATTACAATTAACACCACCCACCAAACATAACATATTCCCCATGGTGGGGGCCATGGCCTGGTTGTTCGGGCAGAGCATAGGCTACGGTGGCGATGCCGCGCCAATGGGCGGAGCCATGGAAGGGCAACGGATATTATCTACACGAACCCCTGCTGAAGCACTAACAATGTATGTAGTAACCGCTATTACTATGTTTATACTGCTGTTGCTGGTTACCTTGCCCAGTATCTCGGCCACCGTAATCTGGCCAGAATTGCGCGCCGTAGGTGCCGACCGTGAATTGGTTTATGGACGCTTAATGAAAGAGATGCTGCCGGCTGGTGCGATGGGGTTGCTGATAGCCGCTATGATGGCTGCCACCATGTCTGTAGTTGGGGATAACCTTAACTTTGGCAGTCAGGTTATTCTAAGTGATATCTACCGTAAATGGTTTGTCAAATCAGCCAGCGAACGGCATTATATGATTGTTGGAAAAATAAGCATGGCCATCATTGTTTGCATGGCTATAGCCGTAGTGTTTAATGTCACGTTTATCACTAATGTAGCTATATTTATGTTGCAACTCAGCGCGGCAGAACTACCTGCCAACTGGGCACAATGGTGGTGGTGGCGCTTTAACGGCCCGGCCCGCATGGCAGCCTCATTTGGCGGCGCAGCAATCTTCTGTATCGTGGTTCTTGTACCGAAGCTGCTAATATTGCTTGGTGTAACAGCTGCCCAACAGCTAGTTTTACCCTGGTGGTGGCAAACCCTGCTAGTTATGGGGCTAACGACCATTCTTTGGATTGCGGTAGCTTTATTGACTCCGCCTGATCCTAAAGAACTATTACAAGACTTTTACCAAAAGGTGCGTCCTTTAGGTTTTTGGAAGCCCTTCAAATTAGCTGGTTCAACTACATCAACAAAAGAAATACTAAAACCTATATTACGAGGACTGTGGGTAGCGACAATTGGCTTTGCGGCAACAGCCTTACTGATACAAGGACTTACCGAGGCTTGGTTTGGCCGTTATTGGATTGCATTTGCCGCTATAGTTACGTCTATTATTTTATTCGTTGTATTTAAAAAAACATCCAAATCTTACCTAAACTTCCTAGCGAAACATACCGGGGATGCGGAATATAAATTTAGAGGAGACAGCTAAATCGTTTAATACGATTTAAAAAGTCAATTATTAATTATTACAAAACTAACTTCTGGACATGAGCGCTGCTTGGGGAATAAACTTTGAGTTGTGGGAAGCCTATGATGCATTTTAGCAATAAGCGCTATACAGGATAAAAAAGAAATAATGCGGCAATCAAAATTAATGACCGGTGTTTCGGTAAGAGATATAACGCCACCGCTAGAGGTGGGACTTTTAACCTCATCTGTTAAGGGCACGTACAAACCTTTCGAAAGTGTAAGTTCACCTTTAAATGCAAAAGCGCTGGTTTTTAGGTTTAATGATGAATATGTAGTTATTGTGTCTTTAGACTTGCTAAACCTGAATGATACAGGAGTTGGCGGTTGGAGAGAATTCAAAAAAGGGCTTTCAGATGCTATTGCCCCCGAAAGAATAATTATATGCTGTACACATACACACTGCGCGCCCGAATCAGGTGGTGCATCGAATCTATACCTGACAGATAGTTATAAAATCTGGATTGCGTACATAAGGTCGCAGATTAAAGATGCCATTAACGAGGCCGTAGCGAATATAAAACCATGCAATTTAAAAATTTCGGCCTCCCGTTTAGATGGATTCTCGCTGCAACGCCGTATAAAAACACCTGAAGGTAATATTATCATGTCTGATTCCATTCAGCCGATAGCTCCTGAGTTATTTGACAGGGAGCCTGTAGATCGGAGGGTTAATACTTTGTATTTTCGGGATATGGATGAAAATGCCATTGCAACTATTGTGCATGCTATTTGCCACCCCGTGCATGAAATGTGCATTCCCAAGGTTTCGTCAGAGTTCCCCGGAGAAATGTGTTTAACATTGGATACTTTAGGCGGATACGGAACCTCTGTTTTTTTAAATGGTGCTGCAGGTAATACAAATCCCCCCACCGTTTCTGTGGGCAAGGAATATGCACGAAAGCATGGTCAGGCGCTGGCGAATGTGGCCATGGAAAAATCGGGGTTACATGATATTGATACCTCTGTATTTGATTTTGTGCATATTGAAAAGCAATTGGCTATCAGACCCGGAACTGGTAGAGAAAGCCGAAAAGACGCTATAGCCAGAATCAATGCCATAAAAATTGGTTCATTAGCATTATTATTTTTACCGGGCGAACCTTTTATTGAAACGGCGTTTGACATTGAAAAAGCGTCGCCTTTTGAACATATCATCATCATGGGTTTTAGTGAAAATAACATTGGTTATATCCCTACAGCTACTGCTTTTGAAGAAGGTGGCTATGAGGCAGGACCGGGTAAATGGTCATTCCTGGAAAAGGGTTCCGATCAAATTGTTTTTAACGAAGCTGTTCGTTTACTGAATAAACTGTATAATAAATAATATATACCAGAGTAATATAAAGCATTAAAAAAGTAGTTAAGACTATTCTTTACGCTTTGTTAATTGAAAAATGGATTACTTTATTCTTTGCCAAACATAATTTTAACAGTTTGTTGCATATGCTTGTTTACCCCTGATTTACGGGTAATATCCCAATAGCTTTGGTTTTCCTGAACCTGTATTTGGGTAGCAACTATCCAGCTCTGACTCCATCCTGTCAATGTACACCAAGCCCCCCAGCCAGCATCAGAGTTAGAAGCCCAATAATCCCAGCGGTTATAATCGAACCCTCTGAACCATCCACCGTCTAAATCTGTATGCTTTTTACTTTTGATCTGCACACGTATCAGAAAATTGGATAATTTATCAACCGCCTGTTTATATTTTATTTTTCCGGTGGCGTGTGCGGCTTCATTCAGGCTGAACAAGGGGCCAAAAACATCACTGGTAATCACCCCGCGCTCCAGCCTCGTTTCAACCGGTTTTTGAGTAAGGTTAAGCCCGGGATAAGAAGCGGGATATTCAATGTACAGCTGTAGCTTCTTTTTAGCTGCAATATTTAGTATCTCCTGTGTGATCCGTTTGGTTTCATCAACTAAGGGATAGGTATCTGATACAATAAATACAGCTGATCCTTTTTTGGCTGCACTGATCGCATCAGACGGGGATGTATAAAGTTTTATCTTAAAACTCTCATGGGATAGCAGAAGATAAAGATCATTCTTAACACTTCCACAAAAAAATACAGTTTTACTTTTTGAATATCCCATTGCTGAAAGCAGCACCAGGAAAAACACACAGCCGATTCGGAATCTAATTTTCATTTATATTAGGATTAAAGACAAATATTATGTTTGTGAAACAGCTTTCGAAGTAACGCTATCAATCACTTCATTCCTTGCCAAACATTAGTTTAACAGTTTGTTGCATATACTTATTTATTTCAGATTTACGGGTAAGGCCCCAGTAACTTTGATTTTCCTGAACCTGTACTTGTGTGGCAACTATCCAGCTTTGGCTCCATCCGGTTAATGTACACCAGGCCCCCCATCCTGCATCAGAATTAGAAGCCCAATAATCCCAGCGGCTATAATCGAATCCTCTGAACCATCCACCATCCAGGTCTTTATATTTTTCACTGTTAATTTGTATTCGGGTAAGGAAATCAGATAATTTATCAACACCTGCTTTATACGCCCGATTACCGGTAGCATGCGCTGCTTCATTAAGGCTGAATAATGCAAAGTTATTGGCAGCTAGCATGTCCGCAACCGGGTCATCGTTTTTAAAAATCATCGAACCTTCATCCGTTCCATAATCCTTGTTAGATTTTAATTCTTTAAACTGGCCCTTCCCCTCTCCAACCTCTTCTCGGATGGCGCCGCATGTTGCTTGGCATCTAAGCATATCTGAAACTACGATGTCTAACCAGCGGCGATGCTCTTCTGTATCCTCAATTCGTACTAACCAGGCTAAGGGAAGGATCATTTGCGCCCGTTGGGATTGAAGGCTGCTTCCCCATAACCATTTTTTAGGATAGGCCTCCATGGTTAGCCTAATAGCTGTCTTTGTTTTATCAAGCAATGGCTGATAGCCGGTTTTATGGTATAGCCACAGATAACATGCCCACATCCAGGATTCAAAGTGGGGGGAAAGGTGAATATAATCTCTGTTCCAGTAGTATTTCCATCCGTTCTTTAAAATATCTTCTTCTTCAAGGCGTTCACCCCGGAAACCTTTTTTACCAGTGGTCCTGAAATTACCTAAAATGGCTTCGGCTATTTCTTTGTCCCATTTATTACTATTAAGATAAGACGAAGCAGCGATCATCCCTAATATGGATCTGGCATTGTCATCGCCATAGAATGTCCCCGAATTGGTAGTTGCCCATCCAATCAGGCCATATGCCGCACTATTTGAATCATTTTTGGCGCCAGCCCGAAGGTTCGAAGTTTTCAACAGATAATCGATCAGGTTTGCGGATTTCTTTTTATAATCTTTATTGTTCAATAAACTTCCTGCTGCAGCCAGTGTCATACTCACTTCCCCCTGAACGTCACCGCGCATCCAATACCGATATCGTTGGGTGCCGTCATAGTTAATAGTAGAAGTATGACCTTCTATCACCCCAAGGTTCCCGTCACCAATTAGTTTATCCTTACCGACAGGCGGCCCCACCGGATTTGAACCATTACTTCCATATTTCAACCAGTCTTGTTTCCATGTTGGGTGAACAAAAAACCGACCATTATAATACCAGTTGGCCCCTTTTTGAATACTTTTTACTCTTGCATTAACAGGCAAAATTTCATTTTTGCTGTACGTAGGCGAAACATAAGAAAACCAATGATTTATCTTAAATGATTCATCTTTGAGCATCCGGGACAGGATGTAAGTCCAGACTTGTTTTACAGATTCATTAGGCCCATAACGACCGGTTGCAAAGTTGCTCATACTTGTCATAGCGATGATTGAATTCCCTTTCTCAAAAAGCAACGGATAGGCTTTTGTACTGTCTAATCCATATTCGGCTTTATCAAAACCTACTACTTTGGCCAGCACTATTAATGGGTTATCAATATTCACCGGCAACACGTGACAATTATGTATCCCCAGTAAACTCATGGGTAATAATTTGGGGCCAAAAACATCACTGGTAATCACCCCGCGCTCCAGCCTCGTTTCAACCGGTTTTTGAGTAAGGTTAAGCCCGGGATAAGAAGCGGGATATTCAATGTACAGCTGTAGCTTCTTTTTAGCTGCAATATTTAGCATCTCCTGTGTGATCCGTTTGGTTTCATCGACTAAGGGGTAGGTATCTGATACAATAAATACAGCTGATCTTTTGGGGGCTTCATCGATCGCAGCAAACGGCGATCTATAAAGGTTTATCTTAAAACCCTCACAGGAAAGCAGAAGATAAAGATCATTCTTCACACTTCCGCAAAAAAACACAGCCTTGTTTTTAGCATATCCCCCTGCCGTGTTCAGTACCAGGGATAAAAAAAAGATAAACATAAATTTAATTTTCATAATATTTGAGATCAGTCTAACTATATCTGCCTCCATGCCATATTTGCATACGTAGTCATATGTAAAGTTCGCAAAAAAAAGCAGAATCACAACAAGCCATGAATATGTATGTAAACACATTAATTAAAGGGTTGGCTGATTTATTAAATCTGTTCACCTTTTTTGTTCATATAGGCAAGGGATAGTATGATCACTTCAAAGGATTGAGCAAAAACAAAAAACCCTCTTCAGTTAATCTGAAGAGGGTTTTGCTTGGTATCGCTTTCGTCGGGATGGCAGGATTCGAACCTGCGGCCTCCACATCCCAAATGTGGCGCGATACCGGGCTACGCTACATCCCGTTTGGGTTTGCAAAGATAGTTTTTTTACCTATCGCTGCAAATGTTATTGCAAACTTTTTGAATAAATTTTCACTATAAAAAATCGTTTTTTTCAATTGGCTTGTTTATCAATTGATTATATTTTAACTTTTTCGGTTTTTATTCCATCGATATGCAAACTGAAATTGCTTACCAGTGTTGTTTTCAATTATAAACCCCCTTCAAAATCTTTTTTTTGATTATCTGTATAAGGTTGTAACTTTAGAATATCCCACTTTCACTAACCAGAAAGTAAAATCTAATGCTATGGGTGTATTATTAAAAACTGACCAGATGAACCACGGCGACGTGCGTTTCCGCAAGCTCATAGAACACAGTTACGCAGGCGTAACGCTTCTTGACCGGGACTTGAACGTAATTTACCGAAGCCCGTCTGCCGAACGTATTACGGGCTGGAAGGGCACAGACCGTGCAGAAGTTGCCCTTGCCGCTTTGGTACATCCTCAGGATGAACACATACTTCAGGAAGTTTTGCTGCGGGTATATGCGCAACCCGGCGAGCCCTTATCGGCCAGGTTCCGCACGCGGCATTATGCAGGGCATTATATCTGGGTGGAATGTATTCTCACCAATCTGTTGTATGAGCCTGAAGTGGAGGCCATAGTTTTTAATTTTGTAGATATAACGCGGCAAGTGGATCTGGAAACCGAACAGCAGCAAAGCCAGGACATCATTCGGGATAATGCCGCCTTTATTCGCCTTGTTACTGATCATGTGCCGGCTATGATCGCCTACTTTTCAGCAGACCTGCGCTGCCGTTTTGCTAATAAACCCTACGAAGAACATTTTGGCGCTGGCGGAAGCGTGATTGGAAAGTTAAAGACCGAACTATTATTGCCTGGTGAAAACAGCGCCCACGAACGTCATATAAAAGCTGTTTTAAAAGGAAAGCGTCAAAGCTTTGAACGCAGCCTGCCTGGCCCGGAGGGTACTACCCTATTCACGCATACCCAATACCTGCCAGATGGTAAACCTGGAAATGTTAAAGGCTTTTACTCGCTGGTGTATGACATTACTGAGATCAAGGCTGCTGAAATTGAGATCAGGCAAAAATCGAAACAGATGGAAGAACTGCTGGACAGCATTACCGACGGTTTTATTGCCGCTGATGCCAACCAGTGTTATACCTATGTGAATAAACGGCTGTGTGAAATGGTCGGCTTAACACCAGAAGAAATGATCGGGCGCAATATGTGGGAGTTATTCCCCGATGCCGTAGGCTCAATAACCTACGAATCCATTCAACAGGCGTTGCGTGAAAACCGATATATAGTGAGTGAAGATTATTATGCCCCGCTTGACCTGTGGCAGGAAAACCGTATTTATCCCAGGGCTGATGGTTTTTCGATGTTCATTCGCGATATAACCAGCCGTAAAAAGGCAGATGAACAGCTTCGGTTGCTATTTGACCGTGCTCCTGATTTGATCGGCATTGTTGGGATCGACCGTTATTTCAAAAGGGTTAACGCAGCCATGTGCAGGCAACTGGGATATACAGAACAGGAACTGTTGGCCACTCCGCTCGATCTTTTGGTACACCCAGATGATCTGGAGGTCAGCCGGGAACGTACGAAAGCATTTATAGTCGGTGGTGACCAGACCATGTATTTCGAAAATCGCTTTTTAACTAAAAACGGCAAAGCGATATGGCTATCCTGGACTGTAACGCGTTCTGCGGAAGAAGGGATAATGTTTTGCGTAGGGAAAAATATTTCAGATAAAAAGGAAATGGAAAACCTGTTGCAAAAAGTTAATCAACTTGCCAGGATTGGTGGCTGGGAGGTAGACCGGGTGAATGGAACGGCTTACTGGTCGCCAATTACAAGGGAAATTTACGACGTGCCTGAAGATTTTGTGCCAAATAGTGATAACTGGCTTCCTTTTTATAGGGAAGGTGCTGACCGGGACTATATCGCCGGTAAAATGGCCGGCACCATTGCCACTGGGCAGCCTTGCGATGCTGAAGTGCAATTGGTTACAGCGAAGGGCCATACGCGTTGGGTTCGCGCAATTGCTGAGGCAGAGTTTCGTGCCGGAGTGTGTGTGAGGGTGTATGGCAGTTTTCAGGACATTGACGATCGTAAAAAAGCGGAATTAGCCGCCACTGCAGCACTCGCCGAACGCAACAATATTTTGGACAGCATTGGTGATGGTTTTTTTGCCGTCGACCGTAACTGGATCGTCACCTATTGGAACGCTACGGCCGAACAAACAATGGGTACGCCAAGGGAAATGATGCTTGGAAAGTATTTCTGGGATATATACAGTGATGCTGTCGATCTGGAATTTTACCAATACTACCAACAGGCAATGTTTACAGGTAAACCGGTCCATTTTGAGGATTATTACCCGCCTATGCAAACCTGGTTTGGTGTGCATGCGTATCCTTCAGAAAATGGATTATCTGTATTTTTCAGGGACATTACAGAAGCAAAAAAGTCCGCGCAAGCATTGGCTGAATCGGAAAGACGATACAGCAACCTTTTTCAGCTTAGTCCACAGCCCATGTTCGTTTATGATATGGAGACGTTAAAATATCTGGATGTGAACGCTGCGGCTATTACACATTATGGTTACAGCCGTGAAGAATTTTTATCCATGACCATTGTGGACATCAGGCCTGAAGACGATATCCCGCTGCTTAAACAGACCGTTGCCGAGCAACAGGAACAAGAAAAAGTACAACTGCACGGCATCTTCAGGCACCGTAAAAAAACCGGCGAAATTATCCAGGTGGACATCCAAAGCAACCAGATCAGTTATAAAGGCGTTAGGGCCAAAGTGGTGCTGGCTAATGATGTGACCGAGCGGGTGCGTTATATAGAAGCTATCGAAGCACAAAATAAAAAACTGATGGATATTTCCTGGATGCAGTCGCATATTATCCGCGCGCCCCTATCCCGCATTATGGGTTTGATCCCAATGCTTACCCCATATACAGGAGATGATCCCGAACAGCGGCTTATCCAAGAATACCTTGTAGCATCGGCTAATGAGTTAGACCAGGTGATCCGATCGATTATTGAGAAGACCGGTATTATCGATTTAAAAAAATAAATTAAGATATGGCTTGTTAATTACGCTTATAACTAATCATCCTGCTATCCTACCAAAATCATTTTTCATATCATGATTTGTAGTAAAAACAAAACGCCCCTTAGTTTCCTAAGAGGCGCTGGGGTAAGTAATCGGGCTCGAACCGACGACCCTCGGTACCACAAACCGATGCTCTAACCAACTGAGCTATACCTACCGTGTTGGGACTGCAAATGTATAAAAATCAGGTTTAATGTCAAATGCTTTTTTTCAAATTCATTAATCCCTGCATAAATAATTGATATTGACCTTGTATCATTTTAAAATTACACAAAGCTTACCTAATAATTTAATCCCCCGGCTAAACTAATGGTAAATTTGTGGCATGACAGACCAGTTAGTTGAGTTGAACGTTACCGGGATGCACTGTAATAACTGTGCGATATCCGTCCATCGCCTGTTAGAAAAAAAAGGGCTGCAGAATATTCTGGTCGATTTTGCAGGCGAAGAAGTTAAATTCTCTACAACCGATGAAACTGTTATACCGCAGATAATCAAAGATATTGAAGGCCTTGGCTTTCACGTAGTAGATGATGTGGCCACCCATCGCGAGAAATTTTATCAGAAAATAGAGAACAAATTCATCTTCTGCGCCATACTTACAGCTCCGCTCCTGCTGCACATGGTTTTACCGTGGCACTTGCTGCACCATCCGTATATTCAATTAGCTTTATGCCTGCCGGTGTTTATTGTCGGCTGCCTGCACTTTGGTAAAAGCGCCATCAGTTCAATAAGAGGTGGTGTGCCAAATATGGATGTACTAATATTTATTGGCTCGTCAGCGGCCTTTATTTACAGCCTGGCAGGTACTATACAAAACCTTGGTGAACAATATCAATTTTACGAAACTTGTGCTACCATTATCACTTTGGTGCTGCTGGGCAACCTGTTCGAGAAACGTTCGGTAACCCAAACCACATCGGCGGTTAAGGATTTGGTAAAATATCAGCAGGTAGATGCCCGCCGAATCATAAACGGGCAGGTAGAGATCATTAATGCCGGGGAAGTTAAGTCGGGCGATATTTTGCTGGTGAATACAGGCGATAAAATACCTGTTGATGGTGATATATTAGAGGGAAACGCCTCGGTTGATGAATCAATGCTCACTGGCGAAAGCGTCCCGGTGGAGAAGCAAAAGTACGACAGTGTTATTGGCGGCACTATTTTGCAATCGGGTAATATCCGTATCATTGCTACCAAAGTAGGCTCCAATTCGGTACTGGCGCAGATCATCGACCTGATGAAGAAGGCCCAGGCGGCAAAACCTCCTATCCAAAAACTGGGCGATAAAGTAGCGGGCATATTCGTCCCCACTGTTATTTTGATCTCCTTAATAACATTTGTGTTAACCTATTTTGCTTTCGGCGGCACATTGCAAAACTCGCTGATGCATGCTATTGCCGTGCTGGTCATCTCCTGCCCCTGTGCTATGGGACTGGCCACGCCTACCGCAGTAATGGTAGGTTTGGGGCGTGCGGCAAAAAACGGCGTGCTGATTAAAGGCGGCGATACTATTGAAGCCGTTGCTAATACTAAATATATAGTGTTTGATAAAACCGGGACACTAACTACAGGTACATTTGCCCTACGCGATATCCGGGCACAAGGCAGCGCTTCAATTGAAACCATACGCGGTATTGTTACGGCTATAGAGGAGCGTTCTAACCACCCTATAGCGCGTTCATTAGTGCAACAATTGAAAGGCCAGCCGCAACAAAAGACCATCCTGAAAGCAGTGTCCGAAGAAAAGGGCCTGGGCATGCGTGCCGAAGATGTAGAGGGTAATCATTATTTCCTGGGTGCGGCAAAAACAGGAACCGACATTGCCTATAACCTTGCCTTATACAAAAACCAGCAATTAATTGCTGAAATAGCTATACAGGACGATGTTAAACCCGGTGCGGCAAATTTGATTGCCAGTCTGAAAAAAATGGGGGTTGTCACGGTATTATTAAGCGGTGATAAACAATCTCGCTGTGATACTGTGGCACAAACCCTGGGTATTACTGCCATACATGCAGAAAAACTGCCGGATGAAAAACTGTCCATTATAGATGTATACAAGCAAAAAGGGAAAACCATTATGATAGGTGATGGTGTTAACGATGCCCCTGCCCTCACCAAAGCCGATGTTGGCGTATCTGTGAATGATGCCAGCCATATCGCTATACAATCGGCCAGGGTAATATTGCTTAACACCGACCTTAACTCGCTGCTTTTCTTTTTGCAGATCAGCAAGCATACGCTAGTCACCATTAAGCAGAACCTGTTTTGGGCCTTTGCTTATAACATTGTAGCTATTCCCTTAGCCGCATTAGGCTTCATGAGCCCAATGCTGGGCGCATTTATCATGGCATTCTCTGATGTGGTAGTAATTGGGAATTCATTGCGATTGAAGGTAAAGAATGTGCGTTCATAGCTTATGGTTAATCGTTCATAATTGAACTTTGCTTTATAGAGATGGTTTACAATAGCTTTTTCTATGAACTATTAACCATGAACCATCAACATTTCCTATACTTGCAGCACAATGGCTATCGAACTATTTACTGACGGTGCATCGAGCGGAAACCCGGGTCCGGGTGGTTATGGAGCTATATTACGTTCAGGGCAACACTACAAAGAACTATCGGCAGGCTACCGCAAAACCACCAACAACCGCATGGAACTATTAGCCGTTATTAAAGGTTTGGAAGCCTTGAAGAACCCTAACCAACAGGTTACTATCTATTCCGATTCAAGATACGTTATTGATTCTATTGAAAAGAAATGGCTGCAAGGCTGGGTAAAAAAAGGCTTCGCCGGTAAAAAGAATAAGGACCTGTGGATACGTTACCTTGAAGTAAGCCGCATCCATCAAATAAAATTTGTTTGGGTAAAAGGCCATGCCGGTCACCCGGAAAATGAGCGCTGTGATCAATTAGCGGTGGCAGCAAGTAAACAGAAAGACTTGCTAATTGATGCCGTGTTTGAAACTGAGGCTATGCGGACGGATTTGTTGTAAATTGCAAGATACGCGTCATTCTGACCAGAGGGAAGAATCCCCGGTTGGCAGTTATACTATAAGTCCTCCGGCTATATGAGGTTCTTCGCTATCGCTCAGAATGACGCTTTATTCTACTTACTGCACCGATACCACTCCCTCAAAACTCTTTTTGGTTACTTGCGGCGAGAAGCATGCCATCATTTCTTCCGCTTTTTTAACCATATTTTCAGATCCTATAAATATGGCCGAGCGTTGGTGGAGTTCGGTAACCTCCAATTCAAGTATACGGTTATAACCATCGCTGGCTTTGCCCCCAGCCTGTTCAATAATAAAGGCCATAGGGTTACATTCGTATATTAGCCGCAGCTTACCCTTGGGCGATTTGGCAGTGATCGGGTAGATAAATATCCCCCCTTTTATCATATTACGGTGCAGGTCGGCCACCATAGAACCGGTATAGCGCGAGGTGTAAGGACGGTTGGTTTTATCATCTTCTACCTGGCAAAACTTAATATATTTTTTAACGCCATCGGGGAAATGAGCATAGTATCCTTCGTTGATCGAGTAGATAATACCATCCTTAGGTATCTTCATATTGGGGTGCGACAGGCAAAACTCGCCAATTGATGGGTCTAACGTAAAGCCGTTAACACCTTTGCCTGTAGTATAAACCAGCATGGTGGATGAGCCATAAATAACATACCCGGCCGCTACTTGTTCTGTACCTGTCTGCAGCACGTCCTCCATAGTAGCCTTGCCATTTTGGCTTTTACGCCGGAAAATAGAAAATATGGTGCCCACCCCTACGTTCACGTCAATATTTGATGAACCGTCCAGCGGATCGATAGCTACAATATATTTGGCATTCTTAGAAATCTCATGATCGATGTAAATATATTCGTCGTTTTCTTCAGATACCACCGTGCAGCATTCGCCACCACTTTTCAGTGCAGATATAAATTGTTCGTTAGCATACACATCCAGTAATTTTTGGCCCTCGCCCTGCACATTAATACTGCCCGCATCGCCAATAATATCAGCCAGTCCGGCTTTATTTACCTCACGGTTAACAATTTTAGCCGCTATAGCAATATCCCTTAATAACCTTGAAAGTTCACCTTTCGCGTAAGGAAAATCAGCTTGTTTTTCAATAATAAATTGACCAAGGGTTTTAACTACCTTCATATACTTAGTGTATTTTTTACAACTACTTTAACAATTCTACTGCTTCTAAGGTATGGATTTTTTCGTCAGAAATACAAAATTTAATTAAGGTCCTAACCTTATGCCAGCCTTGTTTTCCAGCCGCTCCCGGATTAATATGCAGGCATTTTATCTTTTCGTCAAACATCACCTTTAAAATATGCGAATGTCCGCAAATAAATAACTTAGGGGGCTTAGTGTAAATTTCACTTCTAATAGCCGGGTTGTACCTGCCCGGATAACCGCCTATATGCGTCATCCAAACATCCACCTCTTCGCATTTAAAACGCAGATGTTCGGGAAAGGTTTTACGCACATCGCCGCCATCGATATTTCCATATACCCCGCGCAAAGGTTTCAGGGCTGAGAGCCTGTCGGCAACCTCCATATTTCCAAAATCGCCGGCATGCCAAATCTCATCGCAATTGTTAAAATGCGATAGAATGTTATCGTCTATATAGCTGTGGGTATCTGAAAGGAGGCCTATACGGGTCATATAATTAAAATGTGTCATTTCGAACCGTAGGGAGGATCTTCTAAAAGCAACCTGCTTCATGTAGAAGATTTCTCCTCGTACCTCGTTCGAAATGACAAGTTGGCTAAAATATCGTGAAAAAATCTTTTAAAGCTGTTTGGTATTGTCCTGAATACTGCTTAAGTGCATCGTAGATAACAAATTGCGTTTCGAACATATTTGTTTGCTGCCGGTCAAAAGAAATTATCTGCCGATGCGGTTTTGATTCAGGGTATGATCTAATATTGATAATATGATGTATCATTAACCCGTTAACTATTGACAGCTGTTTCACCAATTCAGCGGTATCTACAGGTAAAATCAACCAAAACATACCTTCAGCAGTTAGGTGCTTTGCAGCATCACTAATTAAATTTTTAAAAAAATCCACATCCGCATGCTTGGCCAGCTTCTTTCCTGCGCCAGGCGAATGCAGCGAATTGATGTAAAACGGTGGGTTGGAAACGATCAGGTTGTAATGCTTATCATCATTAGCTTCAAAAAATTGTTCAAATGAACTGGGGAATAAGGTAAGACGATTTACAAATTGGGACTTGGCAAAATTAGAGGCTGCTGTTTTGGCCGCTGTTTCATCAATTTCAACCGCATCAATTTTAGCTTCAGGGAATCGTTGTGTCAGCATTAAGGCGATTACCCCGGTTCCCGTACCTATATCAAGTATGGCCTGAGGTTTATTTACTTCGGCAAGCGCACCTAACAACACACCATCGGTATTGATCTTCATGGCACAACCGCTTTGGTCTATGCTAAATTGCTTGAAATGGAATAAGTCAGCCATTATTGCTCGTAAAGTTCAATAGGCAAACCATCCGGATCGGCAAAAAAAGTGAAGCGCTTGCCCGTGTGCTCATCAATGCGTATGGGTTCGGCAACAACCTTATGGTCGCTTAGGGCCAATATCGCAGCTTCAATATCAGCTACTTCAAAAGCTAAATGTCTTAGACCAGCCGCTTCTGGGCGGGATGTCCTTTTAGGTGGGTTTGGAAAAGAAAAAAGCTCGATCTGGTATTGCCCTCCAACAGCCAGATCGAGCTTGTATGATTTTCGCTCAGCGCGATAAACTTCCTGTATAATTTCAAGGCCTAAAACCTCGGTGTAAAACCTTTTAGATACTGCATAGTCCGAACAGATAATGGCTATGTGGTGTATCTTATTCAGTTTTAACATTTATTCGCCTAATATCACGTGCAACACGTTATCGTAAACCAATTTCACATCCTGAATGTTTCCGAAGTGCTCTTCATCTATCATCAGGTCACCTTCGTGCGCTACTGTACCTAATAAGCTAAACTCTACCTCGCTGGTAGCCATCAGTTCAATAAAACGTTCCTGGTCTGCAGGTGCTATGCTCACTACTATCCTGCCCTGTGCCTCACCGAATAAGAAGGCATCCTTACGGATACTGCTATCCGTTGCTATATCAAAGCCCAGGCCGTTTGGCATGGCCGATTCTACCAGGGTAATGAACAACCCGCCATCAGCCACATCATGCGCCGACTGTATAATTTTGCCAGTGATGAGTTGCTTAATAACCTGGTGGGTGGCGTATTCTTTATCAAGATCAAAATATGGCGCAGGCGCCTTTAATATTTTATGGTACGATGCAAGGTATTGTGATGAAGCAATGTCATTCACCGATTCGCCTATCAGGTAGATCAGATCATCCGGCTGTTTAAAATCCGATGTCATGATATTGCCGATATCATCCATTACACCCAGCATACCGATAGTTGGCGTGGGGAATACTGGCCCTTCGTCGCTGGATTGATTGTAGAAGCTTACGTTACCACCGGTTACAGGGGTTTCAAACTTGCGGCAAGCTTCGCCCATACCTTTAATAGCGCCTACAAACTGCCAGTATACCTCGGGTTTGTATGGGTTACCAAAATTTAAGCAGTTGGTAATGGCCACAGGTTCGCCACCTGCGCAGGTAATGTTACGTGCAGCTTCGGCAACGGCAATAGCGCAGCCCTTTTGCGGGTCGGCGTATACATAACGGCTGTTGCAGTCAACCGTAATAACAATAGCTTTATCGGTATCCTTAACTGCAACTACGGCCGCGTCGCTTGGGCGGTTGGTGGTCATGGTAGCTGTACCGATCATCGAATCGTACTGATCGGTAACCCACCGCTTTGATGCGATGTTAGGGTGCGATATCAGGTGTTCGGCCACGTCTAATAAATTAGCAGGCTCAGGAACATCGTTAATATTAAATTTTTGGTTTTCGGCGTAGTAAGCAGGCTCTTTGTATTCACGCTCGTAAACAGGTGCGCCACCACCTAATACCAGGTCATCAGCAGGTACGTCGGCTACCAGTTCGCCATGCATGTAGTAATGCAGGCGTTTAGTATCGGTTACCTCACCTATCTGCACGCAGTTTAAATCCCATTTATCAAATATGGCCTGCACTTCGGCTTCGCGGCCTTTAAATACCACTATCAGCATCCGTTCCTGCGATTCTGACAACAGGATCTCGAACGGCTTCATGTTTTCCTGTCGGGTGGGTACCTTATCCAGATCGATACGCATACCGTGCTCGCCCTTAGCGCTCATTTCCGAGTTTGAACAGATGATACCTGCCGCACCCATATCCTGCATACCCACTACAGCGCCGGTTTTTATTACTTCTAAAGTAGCTTCCAGTAACAGTTTCTCCTGAAACGGGTCGCCCACCTGTACAGCCGGAAGATCATTCACTGAATCTTCCGTAATATCTTTTGATGCAAAAGCCGCGCCGTGGATACCATCTTTACCGGTAGCCGAACCCACAATATAAACCGGGTTACCTACACCGTATGATGTAGCCGAAACCGTTTCGCCGGCTTTAACAATACCTGCAGAGAAGGCATTTACCAGCGGATTGATATTATAACACTCGTCAAAAGCTAATTCGCCACCAACGGTTGGGATACCAAAGGCATTGCCGTAATGACTGATCCCTTTAACCACGCCCTTAACCAGCCACTTGGTTTTATCCAGACTTAAATCGCCAAAACGCAACGAATTAAGCTGCGCAATGGGGCGTGCACCCATGGTAAATATATCGCGGTTAATACCGCCCACACCGGTAGCCGCGCCCTGGTAAGGCTCTAATGCTGAAGGGTGGTTGTGCGATTCTATTTTGAAAGCACAGCCAATACCATCGCCCAAATCAACCAAACCGGCATTTTCCTCGCCCGCCTTGGCCAGCATACGCGGGCCATCTTTTGGCAATGTTTTTAACCAGGTAATTGAATTTTTGTACGAACAGTGTTCGCTCCACATAACCGAAAAGATAGATAATTCGGTAAAATTTGGCACACGGCCCAGTATTTCTTTTATGCGATCGTATTCTGCGGGTAAAAGGCCCAGGTCTTTAGCTGTTTCTACGGTGGTGAGTTGCTGGTGCTCCAATGTTTTTATGATTTGGTAAGACGCTGCGAAATTAGCAAAATTGTGCGAATGTGTAGCTGTGCGGATAGGTAAATGTGCATAATGTTGGAAATTACTGCGCTTAACTGTAAGGTTGTTGATAACCTTTCGTCTTACCCTTAAAATATCCGCTATTTACATTCATATCCATAAATTTATACCAATAACCTACCTTTGCTTGTCGCACTAACTTATGAAAGCCTTTTACCAGAAATACAAAACACATTATTCCGAAAATTTAAAACTGGCTATCCCTGTGGTGATTACCCAGGCAGGGCACATGCTTACCCAGGTAAGTGATAGTGTTTTGGTTGGGCACTTTGTAGGTACCATTGCACTTGCCGGGGTGTCGCTGGCCAATAATGTTTTTATTATTGTTATGGTGCTTGGCATGGGGATAGCCTATGGCATAACCCCGCTTATTGCACAGGCAAACGGCCGCGAAGACTTTGCGGGCTGCGGCAAGCTGTTAATAAACAGTTTGTTTATCAATATCATCAGCGGCATTATTTTATGCCTGGTTATTCAATTTGGGTTTAATTCTGTAATACCCTATTTGCATCAATCGCCATTGGTTGTTGAACAGGCCCGGCCGTTTTTGTACCTACTGGGCTTATCTATGATACCCATGCTCGTATTCAACACATTCAAACAATTTGCACAAGGCCTGGGCTTTACCAAACAAGCCATGATGATATCCATTTGGGGCAATGTGATAAACATTGTACTGGGAATTATATTCGTAAAAGGCTGGTTTGGGATACCGCCAATGGGTATTCGTGGTGTAGGTTACAGCACGCTGATAGACCGCTGCATAATGGCCGTTGTTATGTTTATTTACGTATTGCGGTCGGTACACTTTAAAAAATATCTGCACGAGTTCGCCATCAGGAATATTAGCAGGGTGCGCAGTTTTCAGTTGTACAAAATTGGCCTGCCTGTTTCCCTTCAATACATCTTTGAGGTGAGTGCGTTTTGCGGGGCCGGGTTTATTATAGGCACTATCAGCCCCGTAGCACTTGCGGCACACCAGGTAGCCTTAAGCCTGGCATCGCTTACTTACATTATGGCCAGCGGCATGGCCGATGCCGCAGCTATTAAAACGGGCAACCATTTCGGCGCGAAAAACCACCAGGCCCTACGTTTGTCGGCTATATCCAGCTATCATATGATTATCGCATTTATGAGCATTACAGCGCTGATTTTTGCTTTTGGGAACCATTTATTACCATGGATCTATTCTTCAGATGAGCGGGTAATAGCTATTGCAGCACAATTACTTATTATAGCTGCATTCTTCCAGTTATTTGATGGCACCCAAGTTATTGGTTTGGGCACGCTGCGTGGCATGGGTGATGTTAATATACCGGCGTTTATTACCTTTTTAGCTTATTGGATATTGGGTTTACCTATAGGATATTTATTAGGCATACACTACAAGATGGGCGTCAGCGGCGTGTGGTATGGTTTAACCCTGGGGTTAATGGCAGCCTCTATATTATTGTTTGTGCGGTTTCAACGGATGAGCAGGAAGTTTAGCAATATATAAACTCAATTCAGCAACTACAATGTGTCATTGCGAGCGGTAGTGCGGCAATCTCATAGTTCGCAAATCATACTACGAGATTGCCGCGTCGCTACGCTCCTCGCAATGACAACTTTTGATTAAAACCACATCTCATCTGCCAGTCTAAAAGTATTACAATGCGCTTCTACAATATGCTTAATATCGGGCGAATAGCCGCCGCCCATGCTTACCTGTACAGGAATATGATGTTGCAGGCATTGTTCAAATACAAACTTGTCGCGTGCTTTACATTCTTCAATAGTTAAGGATAGTTTGCCTAATTTATCAGTAGCCAGCACATCCACACCTGAGAGGTAAAATATAAAATCAGGTTTTTGTTGTGCGATAAGTTTAGACAAAGTTGCTTTAAGTATGCTCAGATACTCCTCTCCGGTCACCCCATCAGACAAAGCAATATCCAAATCGGACTGCTCCTTCCGATAAGGGAAATTATTGGCGCCATGCATAGAGCATGTAAATACCCGGGTCTCATTTTCAAATATCTGTGCCGTGCCATTGCCTTGGTGCACATCTAAATCAATAATTAAGATAGATGTGGCTAATTTATTATTCAGCAAATAATTAGCTGCAATAGCCTGGTCGTTTAACATGCAAAAGCCTTCGCCCCAGTTGGTGCCGGCATGGTGCGTACCACCGGCTACGTTAAAAGCCACGCCATATTGCCGCGCATAGTGACAGCCGTCAATAGTGCCTTTGGCAATGCGGCGTTCCCGCTCAATTAACCGTGCCGATAAAGGGAAACCTATGCGTCGTTGTTCTTTGGGCGGTAAAGTTAATTCAGCTAATTGCTTGTAGTAATCCGCATCATGTGTTAGCAGGATCGTGGCGTCGTCCAGTTCATCAGGAGAAAACAGATTGTCGGGAGTGATCAATCCTTCGTGCAGTAATTGTGCTGGTATCAACTCATATTTCAGCATGGGGAAACGGTGCCCCTCCGGCAGGGGATGCGCGTAAATGAGATCGAAGGCGATTTTTAACATGGTGATTCCACTGATTCTTTATGATTCCACCGATTCAAATTAAATACCTGCAGCGGTCGATAGTAATTGCCCTGTTTTACAAACATCGGTAAAAGTATTGTACAACGGTACCGGGCTAAGCCTGATCACATCCGGTTCACGCCAATCGCCTATTACGCCGTTTTCGGTGAGGTAATTGAATATCACTTTCCCGTTTTCCTTACAGATGATGGATAACTGGCTGCCGCGTTTTTCAGCATTCGTTGGAGTAATAATTTTAAATATTGCCTGGCCTTGTTGACTGCTAATGTTATTGATTAAATATTCCAGATAAGCGGTTAACAGCAAGGCCTTTTTACGTAATGATAGCATCCCTCCCGCTTTATTAAATACATCCAGCGCAACTTTGTGCACAGCCATCAAAAGTATCGGACTGGTACTTACTTGCCACCCATCTGCACCCCGCTCGGGTTCGAAACCTTTAGCCATTTTAAACTGGGTATCCCGGCGGTTGCCCCACCAGCCAGCAAATCGGTTTAGCTTTGTATTCCCGAAATGCTTTTCGTGCACAAATATCCCACTGATACCGCCCGGGCCCGAGTTCATGTACTTGTACGAACACCAGCAGGCAAAATCTACCTCCCAATTGTGCAAATGCAAAGGCACATTACCCGCAGTATGCGCCAGGTCGAACCCCGCATACACGCCAACTGCATGCGCGGCCTGTGTAATGGCCGGCATATCAAAAAACTGACCTGTATAATAGTTTATCCCGGCAAAAAGCACAAGGGCCAGTTCATTGGTATTGTCGTTTATAGTTTTGATAATGTCTTCAGTCCGTAAAGTATATTCGCCATCACGCGGATGTATTTCGATGATCGCGTCATCAGGGTCAAATCCGTGAAAACGTACCTGGCTTTCCAGCGCATACTGGTCGGAAGGAAAAGCGCCCGCTTCCATAATGATCTTGTACTTTTTAGCTGTTGGCTGATAGAAACTTACCAGCAGCAGATGCAGGTTTACAGTAAGCGAGTTCATCACCGTTATTTCCTGTTCGTTCGCGCCTAAAATTTCGCCAAGGGTACTTTTTAACTGCTGGTGATAGTTTAACCAGGGTTCATCCCCATCAAACCAACCCTCAACACCTTTTGACGCCCAGCTACCCATTTGCTTCGCTATCTCCTCAGCTGTTGCTTTAGGTTGCAGGCCCAGAGAATTACCGCACAGGTAAATAGCATCCTTGCCGTTATGCTGCGGAATAATAAACTCGCTACGCAAATGTTTCAGTTCGTCCTGCGCATCAAGCTGGCTGGCAAATTCAGGTGTGTTTTGAAAAATCATTGGGTCAATATTACGAATTTAAAACCCATGTCATTTCTCCTCGTTCGAAATGACACATCTGAGGCTACTGCCTCGGCTTACTCACAAATACATTCCCCTTCACATAAAAGCGATAAGGCAATAGCGCGTCTTCCTTGGCATAATCTACGCCTACGCGGGGCACAGCAGCCACGGCATCATCCGGGAAGGCTAAGCCCTGGTCTTCTATCCACATGGTATCGCTTTGCAAACTTATGGCGTTTATTTTGCGTGATATACCTAAAGCTTTAGCTACCGAACCCGGCCCCATGGTAATGTTTGGTTTAATTACTGCCATGTTACGGCGCGCCTGCATTACATCTAATCCAACGGTTGGGTTTATAGCGCGTATCAAAACCGCATGGGGTTGCCCTTCGCCCGAAGTTACCACATTCAACATTTCGTGGATACCGTAACACAGGTAAACATAGGCTATACCGCCCTGCTGGTACATCGTACTGGTGCGTGGCGTAAGTCGGTTACCATAGGCATGCGATGCTTTATCAACAATGCCATTATATGCCTCTGTTTCAACAATGTAACCACCAGTAACTAAACCATCAATACGGGTAAACAGGTACTTGCCTATAAGGTCGCGCGCTATGCTGACCACATCACTACTGGTATAATAAGATTCGGGTAATTTCAATGACTTAGTATATCTTTCAACAATTGGTTTATTTCCCGGGCACGGTCAAATATCATAATGTGCGTTCCGCCTTTTATAATAATCGGTTCTTTGATCTTCTTATGATCAAATATCAAATCCCTGTCGCCGGTTATATGATAAAGATTTGGCGGTACAATTTTGTTTTGCCAGTTCAGCGCCGCACTCATAGCCCATTTAATAAATACCGGCGATGTATTTTGCAGCATGCTATTGAACAGGTATGCATCAACCGAATACATTTTACCGAACAAGGGCGCTATCAATCCCCCCATGCGGCTAAACAAACTACCCGGGATGATACGGTGAATGGGTACCCATTTAAACAACTTGAAATAAAACGGCGCTTCATTAGCAGTTTTTATGCTGGATATCAATACCACTTTTTTTAGTTGTATTTTATTGGCTATCTCTACAGCCAGCATGCCGCCTAGCGAGTTGCCAATAACAACAGCGCCGGGCGTAATATCATATTCATCTATCAGCTTTTGCGCATAGGTGGTTAAAGTATCGGTTTTAGCGGGTTTGAGCCAATCGATATAGATCAGTTCATCGGCAGCGCTGCCTGGATTGATATTTTTGTAGATACGTTTATCAGCGCCCAAACCGGGTATCAGGAATATCCTGCTCATGCAAAATTTATGAGTTGTATGATCTGCTCAAGGTATAGCGCATCGGTCTCGTCGAACTGATCAAGTTCCGAAGCGTCGACATCTAACACGCCTACTACTTCACCATTACTGAACACAGGCAGTACGATCTCGGATTTGGAAAGCGAACTACAGGCTATATGGCCCGGAAAGGCATCCACATCGGGCACAATGAGGGTTTTGGCCTGCTCCCATGCCGAGCCGCATACGCCTTTCCCTTTGGCAATACGTGTACAGGCCACCGGTCCCTGGAATGGCCCTAATACCAGCTCGCCATTCTTCACCAGGTAAAAACCTACCCAAAACCAGTTGAACTGCTCCTTTAACGCTGCGCATACATTGGCCATATTGGCTACCAGGTCGGTTTCGCCATAAAGCAAGCCTTCAATTTGCGGGATCAACGATTTGTATTGTTCAGCCTTGTTGGTTGATGTATTGATGGTTAAATCTTCTGCCATGGTTCAAAGTTACAATACCGCGTTGTGAATTAAATAAGTGAAATATCATATTTAATCTTTTATTTCGCTACAAAAGGATTTAAATGAGAATAGTTGCCGAACTACCGCACCCCGATTTTAAGATCACCATTATGAGCATGAACCAAAAGTTTATTGTGAAGATAGAGAAAGGGGTATATGAACAGATTTTTAAAGTCGCCGAAATGGACCTGACCGACGGCGTAAATAGTGTGTTTGAATTATTGGACGAGGAGTTTTTAACCAAAGTTGGCCAGCGTTTTAAAGAAATGCATCAGGATTATCGTGCCGCTTATGGTCGGTATAATTTTTAACTCGCTATCGTACACAACTTATTATATTACAGCGATTTATAAATTTAAATATTCAATTTCAGAATTTTATTTGGCAATCCGGGCTATTTTTTACTTCTAAAAGTTACTCTATTTAAAGCTACACTACATTATATACTAATTAAGCTATTGGTAAATAGTTATTTAAGAAATTAGTAAAAATTATATTTTGTAGTTAAATATGCCAAACAAATGAGAAGTTAGAAAATAATGTCATTGCGAGCGACAGCGTGGCAAACTCGTAGTTTGATCTGCGAATTACGAGTTTGCCACGTCGTTTCACTCCTCGCAATGACAAATAATTAGAGTGACAACGGCAGCAGATCACAATACCAAAACCCACTGATTGCTGGTCTATCGGCGGTGCTGTCGCCGCAAGTTTCGTCAGTATTTTTGGGGGCGTTGTAGGCTTTGAACACCCGCTCCCCTGTTTGATATTTTATTTCATTTTTAAAGATGGGACCTTTAAAAGCATAGGTATGAAACTCCCCATTCTCGCCGCATACGTCTACATCCGCCGGCAACCCGGCAATCAATTCAGGGGTTATCTCCTGTCCTACCAAATGGCCTAAGCGTTCCTGCGTGCAGGCTATCACGGTGCCAAAGCCCAGCGACAAGAATTCGTTAATGAGTTCACGGGTGTCTCGTTTCCACAGGGGGTAAATACCAGTCAATCCCGCCTCTGCCAAACGCTTATCACGGTAATCTTTCAGGTCTTCCAAAAAGATATCTCCAAAAATAGAATGCGTGATGCCTTCAGCTTTTAGTTTGTTAAGGTGATAGCGCATGGTATCGTCATACTCCTGCATACCCGGCATTTCGGGCAAGCGCACCTGGTATAATGGGATACCGATCTCTTCAGCCTGCCGCAGCAACAGGCTTTCCCGTACGCCATGCATAGAGATCCGGTTCACCGAATCGTTAACGGTAGTCAGCAGGTATTTAATTTCTATATCAGGGTTTTGGAGGCAATGGTATAAAGCCAGCGCACTGTCCTTACCGCCGCTCCAGTTGAAGATGCATTTCATGTCAGAGAACAAACGTTATCGATTTGGCGATAGTAGTAGCTTTTGAAATAATTTCATAGATGATATTATTGATATATTGAATCATTGTTTTCTAAATATCATTACTGCGCCCTCATCGGGATCTCCGTAAGTCACAATTAATTTATATGGAGGGTGTTTTCCTAAAAACTCGATATGTTTAAGATTAACCGGTAAGGAATCTAAATCTATTCCCCATACAGTGTCAGTACCACCAGAGGCGTTAGCAACGCCCCCGTTTGTTGCAATCTGCCACTTACCCTTTGCAGAAACAACTCCATTGTAATAAAACTCTGCTTGTCCGGTAAAATTTGGAATATGAGTTGCAAGAAATGTACTATCAGATTTCAACGTGATTTTTGAATAATCCGTTTGTTTATTACTTAAATTATTTATTAAAGTCTGCTTTTCGAATATATAAGTCCCGATGATATCTTTTATTTTAGGTCGCACTGTAGTTAACTCATCAGCAAAAGGGTCGTACTGACATCTTGCAAATAGTATAACAATCCCGATAATTAGTATAAATCTACATTTCATATTTATCTAAATTAAGAAAACAGGTGCGAAAGTTCACAACTTTCCGTCGCGATATTGCAAACAATATTTACAAGCTAAACTAAACCTAAATATCATCATCAAGAAGATTAGCTACCAATTCCGGCACGCCGATGCTTGCTTTCTTTTCAATTTTGTTAAACATCCTTCCGCTCTGCATATCGGGGATAACCGGGTCAACAATATATTTTGGTACTTCAGGTCGCACAAAGTTTACCAGACCGGCTGCGGGGTATACCGCAAGCGAGGAACCTATGAGTATAAACAGGTCGGCCTTTTGGCATAACTGCGCCGCTTTGCTAATCATGGGCACATCCTCGCCAAACCAAACCACGTGTGCGCGCAGTTGCGAGCCCAATTCGCACAGGTCGCCCATTTTTAACTCCCAGCCATCAATTGGGTAAGTCAACTCGGGGTTCAAACTCGATTGCGACCGCGTGATGATCCCGTGTAAATGTAGCACGTTGGTTGATCCGGCCCGCTCGTGCAGATCATCAATATTTTGGGTGATGATAGTTACCTCGTATTGCTTCTCCAGTTCAACCAGTGCCAAATGAGCCGCATTGGGCTTAGCTTCCAGTACGGCTTTACGGCGCATATTATAAAACTCCTGCACCAGGGCCGGATTACGTGCCCAGGCCTGGGGTGTGGCTACTTCTTCAATATCATATCCCTCCCACAATCCATCGCTATCCCTAAAAGTTTTTAAGCCGCTCTCCGCACTTATTCCGGCACCGGTGAGTATTACTATCTTTTTCATACCTGATTTCAATTTAAACAAAAAAAAGCGCCCCGTAATAACAGGGCGCTTTTCATCGGGTTCTTTTATAATTAAACCGCCAGTTCCGCCTTGCTGCGTAACAGGGTGTATTTGCTTTTAGCTAATTCAAAGCCGCCAAATAATATAGCGCCATAAATGGCATCGCCTAATATCATGTTCTTTTCAAACGGAATAGCTGCAATTAGCGATTGACCGTAACCAGCCAGTGTGTGCGGGTAAAGCGTACCGTATAACCATGGCAAATCCATAATTAACCAATGTACGGCAACCGATGCTAATGAAGCTATGGATACATTCGTAACATTTACTTTCTTTATCATGGTGCCAATAAATACCATCAGCGCAAAGCAAAGGTATACATAAACCGAACCGCCATACCATAACACCAGTTTGCCGGTATACAGGTAGTTAATAGCTATATCGCTTAAAAACAATGCTGCTAAAGGCACCAGGTAGGCTTTCCATTTATCACTGAAATAAGCGCCGCCAAACAGCGCTACTGCGCCTACCGGCGTAAAATTGCTTAGCCATTGAAACTTATAGCTTACTAAACGCATAGCCACGGCAAAAACTATCATTAAGATAAGTACCGCGTTCCTTGATTTTATTTTTTCTGACATTTTTGTATTTATCTGCTTAAGCAAAACTATCAATTATTTACTGAATATTGAAACTTAACCCGGCATTAAAGTTTGTGCCCAGGGCCGTATAACCATACAGTTCGGCATATTTTGCGTTCAGTATATTCTTCACATCAGCAAATACTTTCAACTTTTTACCTATCAACGCATATTCTGCATAACCATCAAGCAAGCCATAAGCTTTAAGGCTTTGCAATTCGTTAGCGAAGGTTTTGGAGTTGTAGAACAGGTCGTAAGTCTGACTGTAATGACGGTAATTTAAACTCACAAACAGTTTTTGCGATGCCTGCAAACCGGCGAATAAACCAAAGTTGTGTGCCGGGCGACGGTATAGAAAATCCAATGATTTTTCTGCCCCCGCGCCGTTTTTAGAGATAGCTTCCGCTTTAAAATAAGTGTAATATCCTCTCAGGGTTAATTTATCTAACTTAACAGACGGCTCCACTTCAATTCCCTTTGCATTTTGTTTATCCTGGTTAAGATATCCCTGTGGATACAGATAAATAATAGCATTAGTAAGCTTACGCTGATAAGCCACTACCCGTAAATTAAAGTTGCCGAATAACGCCGTGCTTGCGCCAGCCTCATATTCCTGTGCTTTCTCCGGCTTCAGATTTGGGTTGGGGCCATACAGCCCGTATAATGCACCTAAGTCGGGCGCTTTAAATGAGGTAGATATTGTTCCAAATACTTTTAGTTTATCGTTAGCGATCAGATCAACCGATGGGGTAACCGAATAGGTCCAGTTATTACCAAATTTGGTGTGATGGGTATACCTGCCACCCGCTTCCAGATTAAAGACAGAAGCGATGTTATTGAAGAAAACCGAAGTATAAACGCCTAACGAATTAGCCGACGAATCGACCCTTGCATTACCTTTGGCATTCATACTTGAATAACGATCATCAATCCCACCTAATATTTTAATATGATCGGAAAGCTGGTGTTTATAGTATAGTTCCGTAAAATTAAGGCGACCGATAAATGGGCTCGTGCCATTATAGTTACGGTCGGTATTTTCAAAGCTGTAGTTCAAATTAAACAGTCCTTTGTCAGTTTTATAGGTTGCATTTGTACCTAAGTTTAAATGCTTGCTTGTAAAATAACCGTCGCCATCTGTAAAACCTCCGTTATCATAACTATACTTGCCTTGTAAAAACCGCACAAACGGGTTCAGCTGAAACCTATCACTTAGTTTTATTCCAAATTGTGCGTTAACTGCATCCTGGTTATAGCCGTCCTTATCAAAAAAGCTGGTAGCTGTGGCAGGCTGTGCAGCTTCTGAAACGCCATCGCTGCGTTCGTGACTATAGTTGATATTGTAGCTCAGGTCTTTTACGCGGGCAGTTAAACCCACATTACCCTTAGCTGTACCGTAGCTACCTGCGCTTGCAACACCATTAATACCCGGCGTTGCCCCGGCATTCTTTTTAGTAATGATATTGATGACTCCCGCCACCGCGTCTGACCCGTAGAGGGTTGATTGCCCGCCACGCAGGATTTCGATATGGTCTATCTGGTCAACAGATAACAATCGCAGGTCAAAAGCGCCGCCTACGCCCGATGGGTCGAAGATCAACACGCCATCCAGCAATATTAAAGTGTGTTTGTTATCTGCACCACGCAAATAAACGCTTTTGTTCAACCCCGGGTTCGCGTTTGACCCATTTACCATAATACCCGCCTGTTCGGCCAGTAATTGCGAAACCGATTTACCCGAACTGCGCTGCAATTCCTGCCGGGAAATAACGGTAACCACCTTGCCGGTTTGCGACTGTTTTTGGTCGGCTTTGGTAGCCGTAATCACTACATCTTGCAGCACCCGTGAGGTGTCCTGCGCGCGCGCTGCCGCACTAAGCAGCGCCAGTTGTACAAGCCCCAGGCCTGCAGCAACAATAACATCATTTTTTTTCATGTTGTTGTGAGTTTTAAACTCACAGCATACAGAAACGAAACATCTTGGAATGGAAATACACTAACAGCGGTATTCTCACTCAAGCTTCAATCCCCGAAAGCTATGAATAATATAATGCCTTGGGCAGGTCTTCTGGCTCACTCCCCTTTGTCCGGTCTTCCCATTCGCCGTTTGGCGGAAAGTGACCATTTTGAGATGGACATTGGTAACAGAGTTTACAGCTGCGGGACAGCTCCGGATTTGCACCGGATTCCCTTTTAATTACAGCACAAATGAATTGCACCGTAAACCTAAAGCGGTGCAAATGTAATAAAGGGATCCACAATTGCAAAAGGATACAGATGTATGCCCTGGTTAAAACGGCCAAATCATGGTTTACATGGTTTACAAAATTCGGGCATTTATTTAGTTTAATTATTTGATAATTAGTTAATTAATGAAAAAATATTCAAAAAAGTGTAAACCATAAAAAGACCTTTAATTGCGCTGGTTAAATCGCCCGGATATTACCTCTGCTGCTGGTTAAAAACTTCAGCGTATCATTTACATCCCTGCCAAAACCTTTACAATGCCAGGCTGTTGTAAAAGTATCATGGCAACAATAACACAACATATCAACGGCCGTTCGCTGCCGAACCAGCATAACATCAATTTAAAATGGCCCGAGCGTTATATCTCGGTAATAACCGGGGTTAAAGTTGGTTTATCGGGATTAAAACATATGTTTTCGAGCCCATTTACCAGTATCCTTAAAATTGGCACGGGCGGCTACCTGCTTAACAGGGGCATTACCGGCCATTGCGAACTTTATGAGCAAGTGGGCAAAACCGATACCGAACCTGTAAAAGTGGCCATCCGCGCTTCGGTGCTGGTAGGCAAACCGCGCACGGAGGTATATGATTTTTGGCGCAAACTGGATAACCTGCCCCTGTTTATGAGCCATTTAAAGAGCGTGGAAGTACTGGATAACTTATCTTCAAGATGGTCGTTAAAACTACCTACTGATATCGCGTCGCTATCGTGGGATGCAGAAATTACCTACGATGACCCCGGCGAAGTAATTGCCTGGGAATCGTTACCGGGATCGAACATCCATACCACCGGCAAAGTACGTTTTGTTGATACCCCCGAACCGGATACCACCCTGGTGCATGTGACCATAACCTACGAGCCGCCGGTGGGTGTACTTGGCGCGTGGATAGCCCATTTGGTAAATCCGTTATTCCAAAAAATGGTACAGGACGATGTGGAGAACTTCAAGCGGTATATGGACATGAGCGAGATCATTTCGGAGATAAGCGAGTAATTTTTTTCGGTGTCCGCTTAACTATTTACAGCCGCAATCACATCATTGTGTGGGGATCGCTATGATTTACTTAGTTTCAGTGGTATTTATCTATTATTATTTATTCTTATTCGTTTTTCAGCGGTTTTTCCATTACTATTAGCTCGATCTTTTCCCGCGGGATGCCAAACTTTTCCGCCACATGAAATGGCAGCATTTCTCCTGTCGGGCGGTACCCCCTGCGCTGGTACCAGCTTATCAATTCAGTCCGGGTTGATATTACGGTAATGCCTATAATATGCAGGTTTAAGCTTAAAGCAAACTGCTCCGCTTCCAGCAAAAGCATCCGTCCTATCCCTCCTGCCTGCAAATCAGGGTCGACAGATAGCATGCCCAGGTAAAGCTTATTATCTTTCTCTTCCAGGTAAACACAACCATCAATTGACCCATCGCTTTCGTTGGTGTATTTTAAAATATAAATACCGGGCACCGTAAAATAGCCGGCCATTGTTTCCTCATCAATGCGGTTGCCATCCAATAAATGGGCCTCGGTTGTCCAGCCTTTTTTTGAGCTATCGCCGCGATAGGCTTTGTTAACCAGTTTAGTAAGTTCGGGAACGTCGTTTATAGTAGCTAATGTAACAGGCATAAAATGTAAATAAGCGGCAAACCTAACGGTTTTTCAGTTCCATGTCAAACACATACTTTCAACTACAGCCGTTCATTTATTACTGCACCGGTTTTATTATTTAGTAATATTGCACAAAATAGCATATCGTTACAGTAACATGTTAAACCAGCAAAGCAGCCATAACCCTCTTACCGCCTTCAAAATACTATTGTTATTGGCTGTACTGGTAAATGTTTGCACTATCAATACCGCTTTTTTTACCGACGATCCGGGCTTATATGCTTCCATAGCCAAACAGTTAGTTTATAAACATCAGTTTTTCCAGCTTTTTTCATACGGCCGCGATTGGCTCGATAAACCACACCTGCCCTTTTGGCTCATCCTGCTTAGCTTTAAAGCGTTCGGCATCCATACCTGGTCTTATAAATTACCGGCCTTACTATGCTTTTTATTAAGCTTATGGTATACCTGGCTGTTTACAAAAAAATACTATGGCGAACTAAAGGCTATCATGGCAGTGCTTATTGTCAGCACTTCGCTGCATATCATAATGTCCAACACTGATGTGCGTGCCGAGCCTTATTTAATGGCTTTTATCATTGGGGCAATATACCACATAGCCAGGCTTGAAGATCGCTTTAGCGTTACCCAGTTCGTTTTAGCGGCTTTACTCACGGCCTTCGCTATCATGACCAAGGGTATATTTGTTATCGTACCCATCTATGGCGCATTGGGCGGTCAATTGTTATTGAATAAAAAATACAGGGAAATATTCAGTATCAAATGGATAGGCCTGGTATTATTAACCCTGCTGTTTATCACCCCCGAAATTTATGCCCTGTATATCCAGTTCGATCTGCACCCTGAAAAAACAGTATTCAATAAGCAACATGTATCGGGCATAAAGTGGTTTTTATGGGATAGCCAATTTGGGCGTTTTGCTAACGATGGGCCAATTACCCGTGCATCCGGCGATGTTTTCTTTTTTATCCATACCCTGCTTTGGGCCTTTGCACCATGGTGCCTGTTGTTTTATTACGCTGCTTTTAAGTCGGTAAAAAAAATCTTTAAGGGCATAAAACAACCGGAATACTATGCCATAAGCGGCGGGTTATTGTTGTTAATCCTTTTTTCCGTATCCGGCTTTCAGCTTCCGTTTTATACCAACATTATCTTCCCTTTGTTTGCCATTATAACCGCCAATTTTTGCGGGGAGGCGTTATCCAATAAAGCTGAAAACACTTTCCGTTTAATCGCGCAGTGGCTTTATATCGTATTATTTATTGCAGTTGTTTGGGTTTTACATTTTTATTTGGAGCCCAAAAATAATGTGTTTTTCATCATAGCAGCGGCACCACTGGCTACTGCTTTCCGGAAGATAATTGGTAGCCGTTTAGATAAGCATATAAAAACCTTTATGCTAAGTTGCGTAGTAATGTTGTACGTGGGTTTTTATGTAAATACTACCTTATACCCCATCATTATTGCAAACAAAGGGCAAATTAATGCAGCCGGGCAAGTGAACAAAACAATCCCGGCCAGTCAACCGGTATATTCATTAAAAGATCAAAACAACATTTTCCAGTTTTACTGCGATAGGCCGGTAAAGCTGGTACCATTTCAGGAATTTAAAACTATAACTACCGAACCTAACGCCGTTTTTTATGCCGATGCGGAAGCGATAGCTTATTTTCAAGCACAACACATTCCTTTTAAGGTTATTTGGCATGGTATGGATTATCCGCAGGAAAACATATTACCGGCTTTTATTAATGCCAAAACCCGCGGCAGTACCTTGCAAATAGTATATTTGATCAGCAAACCTTAAACAAAACGTATGTACATCCCAAAGCATTTTGAAGCTGGCAATACCCGGGAAGCGATTGATTTTATGCAGCGCTACAGCTTTGCTACGCTCATTACTTCGGCTAATAATTATCCGGAGGCAACGCATCTCCCCTTTTTAATAGAACAACAAGGTGATGCGCTTATTCTTTCTTCTCATTTTGCTAAAGCAAACCCGCAAGCTGCGGGCATTGAAGCGAATATCGCGCTGGTTATTTTCACCGAACCGCATGCCTATATTTCTCCATCAAATTACGAGAAACAACAAAATGTACCTACCTGGAATTATATTGCCATACATGCTTACGGGCAGGCAAAGGTGGTGACCGACGAGACCAGACAATTGGCTGTTCTTGAAAAAATGATCCGTTTTTATGATCAGGGCTACCTGCAGCAATGGGAAGGTCTCCCTATGGATTATAAACTAAAAATGATAAAAGGGATCCTAACTTTTGATATTACGGTTACCGACCTGCAAGCCAAGAAAAAGTTAAGCCAAAATCGTACACCCATCGAACGCGATAATATCATCAATAAGCTAAATGATAGCCCGCACAGCAACGAGCAGGAAATAGCCGCTTATATGGCTGCCATGAAAAACCAATCTTAATTAAGGTTTACTGGGCTCGGGATGCTCTGATTTATATGCCGCGTTAATTACCCGGTTTAAGGTTAATCCCTGCACTATAATTGAAAATATTACTATAAAATAACTACCGGCCAATATCAGCTCGCGGTATTTGGTATGCGGTAAGGACAAGGCTAAGGCTATGGAAATCCCACCCCGCAAGCCTGCCCAGGTTAATATTTTAACACTGCTGTAATTAACATTTAGCGTACGTTTCAAAAAAGTCAGCGGTATGGTTACACTGGCCCAGCGTGCCATTAATATCAATATGATGGCTAAACTGCCTGTCATCCAATAATTATTCAGGAAGGGGAAATTTACCATCTGTAAACCTATCATTACAAACAGGATGGTATTCAGCAATTCATCAACCAATTGCCAAAAACGTTCTAAGGCCTGGTGCGAGTGTTCATTATCATCCAAATTGATAGAACGGTTACCCGCGAACAACCCTGCTGAAACAACTGCCAGGGGAATTGACAAATGTAAGTAATTAGCTATCAGCGATATGGCCATAACAAGCGACAAGGAAACCAGCACAATGGTTTGAAAATCTTTAATAGACCGCATTAACCTGAATGCCAGGAACCCAAAAACTACACCTAATATGATACCGCCAAACACCTCGCGCACAAAAAGGACCGCGGCATTGGCAAAATCGATATCCTGTATGCCCGATTCGGTAATTTCCAGCAGGGTAATAAAAAGCACCAGCCCTACGCCATCGTTAAATAATGATTCGCCGGAAATAATAGTCTCCAGGTGCGCAGGCAGCCGCGAGTTTTTAATAATAGCGCCAACCGCTACCGGGTCTGTAGGCGAAACCAGCGCCCCGAAAAGCAAGCAGTAGATAAGTGGCACATAAATATGAAAAAGCGGCGCGATAAAATAAAACAGCACACCAAAAATACCGGTAGATAAGATAACACCAATAGTGCTTAATACCAGTACCGGGCGCATTTCTTTTTTTAACCTTTTAACATTGAGATTGAACGAGCCCGCAAAAAGCAAAAAGCCCAGCATAATATTTAATACCGTACGCGAAAAATCGATGTTTTTGGCTAAAACAGTAAGGTATTTAGCTGCTTTGGGGTTTACACTATTAATAATTAAAACAATGATGGAAACGCCAATTGCCAATGATATAATACCAATGGTACCCGGTAATTTAATGAACCTTGCGTTGATATACGAGTAGGTGGCGCTGATGATAATTAATAAAGCGATTATGAAAAACAGATCCATGCATTAATAATTTTCCGAAGATATCTATGGCTTGGGCTACAATATAGTAAAAACAGTGCCAATAATCCCGTCCATCCAATACTATGAAATACTTTTACGATTAGCTATAATATATACACATTCACGAAAAATAATTTCATCCCTATACGCCCTACCCTGCCAGGGAAATATTTCATATACGAATTAACAGTAAATCACTGTTAATCAATAACCTAAACACGCTATGGTTTTAAAAGCGCATCAACGTTAGCTTAAGGATATAGCTTCAATTAATCCTATCCTTAGTGGGAAGATTAAACACAAACCGGATTATGGTGTTATGCAACAAATACTTATTATGAAAACACCTATTGATGTAACACTTACCGGATCTGACAGTCCGATTGAAGGAATAGCCACGCCGGTTACTTTCGCCGGGAAGGATGCGTATGAATTTTTATCAACCGACGAAACATTACATTTAGTGATTGCCCGCGATGACGAAGGCGAATGGCACCGGGTGGCTGGCACCGACCCTTATTTTTCGGGTTGGGTTGACGAGTTAGCCGAACAGGTTTCGGTTGTTAAACGATAAGACTATATTTAACATATGGAAAAACGCGAATTAGGTAAAACCGGAATTGCTGTTAGTCCGCTAATGTTTGGCGGCAATGTATTTGGCTGGACGGTAAACGAGGCCGCTTCCTTTAAATTGATGGATGCTTTTACGGATGCAGGCCTTAACTTTATTGACACTGCCGATGTTTACTCGCGTTGGGTACAAGGTAATACCGGTGGCGATTCGGAGATGATCATTGGCAAATGGTTTAAGCAATCGGGCAAACGGGATAAAGTTATATTGGCAACCAAGGTTGGTAAAGATATGGGCGATGGCAAAAAAGGGCTATCAGCCAAATATATTAAACAAGCGGCTGAAGCCTCATTAAAGCGTTTGCAAACCGATTATATAGACCTATACCAATCGCACGAGGACGACAAGGACACGCCATTTGAAGAAACATTAGAAGCCTATGGCCAATTGATAAAAGAAGGCAAAGTGCGGGCTATCGGTGCCTCAAACTATAAGGCTAACCGTTTAGCCGATGCATTGCAAACAGCCGCCAGTCATGGCCTGCCATCCTATCAAACCTTGCAGCCCGAATATAATCTCTACGCTCGGCAGGATTATGAAACCAATCTGCAAGCGCTTTGTGTTGAACGGGGTATAAGCGTGGTGCCCTACTATTCCTTAGCCAGTGGCTTTCTTACCGGCAAATATCGTTCTGAAGCCGATTTCGGAAAAAGTAAACGCGGGCAAGGCATAAAAATATATCTTAACGACCGTGGTTACCGCATACTTGATGGCTTGGATAAAGTAGCCGATCAGCACCAAACATCGCAAGCCAGCGTAGCTTTGGCCTGGCTAATGACACGGCCCGGTATTACGGCACCTATCGCCAGTGCCACAAGTATTGAGCAATTGCAAGCTTTGATTAATGCTACAGAACTGCATTTAAACGAAGAAGCGCTTGACTTGCTGACTGTGGCCAGCAGTTACTGACCACATAACTATATCGCATATTAAACAAGAAATGCCGCCCTATAAAGAGCGGCATTTGTTATATATGTTGAGTTGGTAATATTAATTGCGTACCGGGCGTGCTAAGGCCGACCTATCTTGTATTACACCCATGTTGCTTGCGGCAAAGTGTTCGTTCATGTTGCCTCCACGGTTCTGGCCGCCTGTGTGGTTAGTTGGCTGGCTGCTGCCGTCCTGGTTATAGCCGCGGCCTGCGCCACGTTGGCCCTGATCCTGTGAAGGTTGGCTGCCACCATTATATCCGCCCTGGTTACGGCCCGGCATTTGTTGGTTATAACCGCCCTGGCTTGGTTGATTATAGCCACCCTGGTTACGGTCTGGATTTTGGTTGTAACCGCCTTGATTTCTCTCAGGCATAGGTTGGTTATAGCCACCTTGGTTACGGTCATCTCTCCTGTCAAACCCACCACGATTATTATCCCTGCGGTCGAAGCCGCCACGGTTATCGTATTGGTCATGTCTGTCGCGGCCGTTATTAAAATCCCTGTTTGAATAGCCACCTCTTGCATATACATCACCGCGTTCCATACGACCGCCAAACCTGCCACGGTAAACATCGTGGTGCATAAACGGACGGTTAGAATGTATTTCGTAACGGCGTGCTGTCCTCCAGTCAAAATTACGATAACGGCCAGGTAAGTAAGCAGCTGATATCCATCTGTCGCCATCCTGATAGTAGTAGCAATGTTCACCAACACTATAGTAAGCCTCTGCTTCGGGCAGGTAATAATAGTCCTCATATACCGGCTCGTTAACCACTACCGGGGCAGGAGCGTAAACCGGGGTACCAAAACGTAAATTAACGTGGATACCTAATTGTGCATCAGCAGTTTTTATACCTAAACCACCCATCACCAAAGCCGACATTAATATTAACTTTTTCATTTTTTCAAGTTTTAGTTTTTATACAGTTATAGACGCTGGCCATATATAATGGTTTAATCCAGTTGTACTATATATTCCGTTTCATCTTAATTTCATAAAACTATATTCTGGTATAATATAAATTTCAAATATTATATTCTTTAAAAATTGACATATACCAGTTTTTACCTTATAATATATTGGTTGGTTGCTTAATTACAGAATTAAATTTTTTTTAATGATATTTATGCACCTGCTACATTTATCTATCTTATGAAAACAACAGCTATCATCACAGCAAGCTTACTCTTATTAACTATATCGCTACGGGCGCAAATCACACCGCGCAATTTGCTGCAAAAGTTTTCGCAGCAGCAGGTGGGCGAGTGGCTTATCCCCCAAAGCAAATGGAAACCATTCCCACAAAGCGCCGCGGAATGGCGCAGGCAACTACCCGATTCGGTAATAAGGAAAATAATTGCAAATGGCGAAACTGCATTAAAGAAACCATTCAACAATATCCCTGCATCGGTGACCCTTGAATTTGTGCGCAGTGGTAACCGGAGCGATTACGAAGCTTTGTCGTTCGCTAAGCGTAATCAATTATTTGACCTGGTACTGGCTGAAACGTTGGAAGATAAGGGCCGCTTTACTGATCATATTGCCGACGGCGTATGGTCTATCTGCGAAGAAACTTTTTGGGGCGCTACCGCGCATTTAGGCGCACAAAAAGCAGGGCCGGGTTTGCCCGATGTACAAGACCCTATTGTTGAACTATTTTCGGGCGAAACCGCTTGTATATTGGGCTGGGCCGACTATTTTGTGGGACCTAAGCTGGAAAAGGTATCTAAACTCATCCGCCCGCGTATTTATTACGAAGTAAACCGGCGCATCTTCACGCCTATGCTTACCGCTAAGTATGGCTGGGCAGGGGGCAACAATCCGCAGGCAAAATTAAATAACTGGGCGCCGTGGATAATGGCTAATTATACGGCCGCCAATCTTCTTTTAGAAAAAGATGAAACAAAACGCGCGCATGCACTTGAAATAGCCATGAAGATTACCGACCAATATATTAACGGATTGGGCGAAGATGGTGGCTGTGATGAGGGCCCAAGCTATTGGTTTGCTGCCGGCGGGGCAGTGTTTGATGTGCTAAACCTGCTTAGTGATGCTACTGATAACAAGCTGAACATTTATAACGATCCATTCACCAAAAAAATGGCATCGTATATTTATAAAACCCATATTGCCGGCAGATATTTTATTAACGTAGCCGACGCTCACCCGGAAATGACACCAGATGGTGTGATGCTGCACCGCTTCGGCAAAGCGATTAATGATCCCAAGCTGGCCGATTTCGGCGATTGGTCTTTTAATGCTTTAGAACACCGCGAAATAAAAACAGAAGGGTTTCACCGCAGTCGGGCATTATATAACCTATTTGCGTTAAGCGGCATGACCGGCAACGGCAGCAAATTTACCGATGTGCCCGATGTATGGTTCAATGATGTACAATTAATGGCATCGCGCACAAACAACGGGTTGTTTGTGGCCAGTCATGCCGGAAATAATGGCGAAAGCCATAACCATAATGATGTGGGCGATTTTGTAGTGTATGCCGATGGCTATCCCGTAATAATAGATGTTGGTTCCGGAACTTATACAGCGCGCACTTTTGGTAAAGACAGATATAGTTTATGGTTCAACACTTCACCTTATCATAATTTACCGGCAATAAACGGTCTGCAGCAGTCTGCAGGCATTAAATATGCAGCATCCGATGTAAAATATAGTTTAAATGGCACTACGGCGAAGTTAGCGATGGATATTAAGCCGGCTTATCCATCTAATACTGGTATTAACAGCCTGCAACGTACCGTCACTGTCAACAAAGCAGGTAAAATTGAAATTGACGACAATTTCAGCACATCAACACCCATACAAACGTTAACGCAAAGTTTTATGACGGTGTGCCCGGTTGATATTAGCCAAAGCGGTAAAATTATATTTGATTTACCTAATGGTAAAAAGGTAACGCTTGATTATAACGCGAAACTATGGGGCATCAAAAAAGAAAAAATGGAGCTAACCACTCCTGAAGACCAGGGCTTGAAAAGCAGCTGGGAGCATCATGATATTTACCGGGTATTACTTACAGCCAAATCACCTGTAAATGATGCAATTGTAACGTATATTATACACAAGTAAGCCAAAATTACATAATTTATTTTTAGAGTAATAAACTATATTCGTAGCTCTGCTATATTACTATGAAAAAGAAACAATTATTAACATCGTTTGTACCGATGATACTTACGGCTACGCTACTGCTTGTAGCCCCGGCCATCCGGTCTGCATTTTACCAGGCTATAAACATCGATAATGATAATGCTGGCCTGAAAATCCCCGCAGGGTTTAATGTCACTATTATTGCTGAAACCGGCGCCAGGCCAAGGCACCTTGTGGTAACCCCTAATGGTTTAATATATATAAAGCTGGCCCGGCCCAATAAAGAAGGTAAAGCCATACTGGTTTTAAAGCAAGCCGCTGATGGTAAAGCCACTATTATATCGGGTTTTGGAAATTATGGCGGCACGGGTATTTATTTAAAAAATGGCTATCTGTATGCTTCATCAAACCAGGAAGTATTCCGATATAAGGTAAATGCTAACTATGAAGTTATTAACCCTAACGAGCCAGAAAAGATCATCACTGGTTTAAAAATGGGGCGCCAGCACGAAACCAAATCAATTGTGCTGGATAATGCCGGCAATATTTATGTAAACATTGGCGCCTATTCAAACTCGTGCCAGGAAAAGGATCGCGAAAAGGGTTCAATGGGCATCAAAGGCTGCCCTATCCTGGATTCGGCGGGTGGCATTTGGATGTTTAAGGCTGATAAACCGAACCAGACATATAAAGATGGCGTACGCTATACTACCGGCTTAAGGAATGTGGTAGGGCTTGACTGGAACCAGCAACTTAACCAGCTGTTTGTGATGCAGCACGGCCGGGATCAACTCCATGACATTTTCCCCGATATGTATACCACTAAAGAATCGGCGTTATTGCCTGCCGAATGTATGTATGCACTTAAGAAAGGGGATAACGCGGGCTGGCCATTTATATACTACGACCAATTGCAGCACAAAAAAATAGTAGCCCCTGAATACGGCGGTGATAAGAAAAAAGAAGGCGACAAATCTATTATTGATCCTGTGGTAGCTTTCCCCGGTCACCTGGCCCCTAACGGATTACTATTTTACACAGGTAACCAATTCCCCGAGCGGTACAAAAACGGCGCTTTTATTGCTTTTCATGGTTCATGGAACCGCGCGCCTGAACCACAAGCTGGTTTTTATGTAGTTTTTCAGCCGTTTAAAAATGGCAAGCCTGATGGCCAATGGGAAGTTTTTGCTGATGGATTTTCAGGCTCGCCTGAAAAAACAGCTTCTGGCCGGGTTGATCATAAACCTTGTGGCTTAGCACAGGGCCCAGATGGTTCGCTATATGTTACCGATGACACAAAAGGCGCTTTATACCGTATATCTTATAAAAAATAATGAAAAAAATTTATTGCTTATTAGGCCTACTTGTTTTAGTCGGCACCACACAATTATATGCTCAAGCGCATAAAACCACTTCAAAATCCACAGTAGCTGGATTAAGCTCATCAATAGCTGCCGGTAAAAAGGTTTATACCCTGCATTGTCTTTCATGCCATATGGCTGATGGCGGTGGTGTGGCCAATATGAACCCGCCGCTTATTGGCACCACTTACGTGCTTGGCGATAAGAACAAAATGATACAAATTGTATTAAAAGGTTTTAACGAAGGGGTTGAAATAAATGGCGACACCTACACCAACCCCATGCCAGCGCAAGCTACGCTAACCGATCAGGAGGTGGCCAACGTACTAACTTATGTACGTAACAGCTTTGGCAACAAGGCCAGCGCTGTTAAAGCTGCCGATGTAAAAAAGATCAGGGCAAGTTTGAAATAAATTTGATAGCAAAACAATTAAAGGCCATTCAAATTGAGTGGCCTTTAATTGTTTACAACCTTGTCATTTCGAACGAACCTGTATTGGCGATGCCTGGCGTGAGGAGAAATCTTCTACGTCATCCTGGCTGCGCGTATAATATTTCTCCCGCTGGTCGAAATGACACACATAATTTGGCGATGCCTCTCTCTTATCCTACCCCCTCCTAAATAACTTTCTTGTTAAAAATTGTTAAATAGTTTTGTTTATTACGAAACTTTCGTAGGTTTACTAAATAATCGTACGAAATGGAAAAATTAACAATACAAGAAGAAGAAGCAATGCAGGTAATTTGGCAAAGCGGCGGTGGTTTTATTAAGGACTTTTTAGACCTGTTGAACGAGCCAAAGCCCCCCTACACTACCCTGGCATCAACTGTTAAAAACCTGGAGCGCAAAGGTTTTTTAGAAGCCATTAAGGTTGCCAATTCCTATCGGTATAATCCCATTATAGCTGAAGCCGATTATAAAAAACGTTTTATGAACGGTTTTGTGAGCGATTACTTCCAAAACTCGTACAAGGAACTGGTGACATTTTTCGCTAAAGAAAAGAAAATAAGCGCCAACGAATTGCAGGATATCATCAACCTTATTGAAAACAATAAAAAATAAACGCTATGCCAGCTTTGTTTATTTACCTGATAAAAGTGAATGTAGCCCTGCTGATATTCTGCGCGGGTTATTACGCGGTACTGCGCCATCTTACTTTTTATAATCTTAACCGGGCGTACCTGGTAACGGCTATTGTATTTTCAACGCTTTATCCAAGGCTCAACCTATCCGAATTTCTGAACCGCCACGAAGAGATTGCCAAACCTATACAGGTAGTGGTAGTTAACTGGCAGGAGCCGGTTAGAAACATCACCAAAACGTTTTTGGGGCACGATATATGGTTTTGGCTGCTTACAGCATTTTGGACAGGCGTTACTGTATTCGCTATAAGGCTGCTAACACAACTACTTTCATTATATAAACTGCATAAACGTTCTGAACCGGCACAGCTGCGTCATTATGTTATCCGTATTATTAAAGGGAACATCAACCCATTTTCCTTTTGGCGCAATATTTATATTAATCCCGAAAACCATCCACCGCACGAACTGGATGCCATTTTAGAGCATGAACAAATACATGTAAGCGAGTGGCACACCCTGGATATATTATTGGGCGAGATCAGCGCTATATGCTATTGGTTTAACCCTGGTATATGGTTAATGAAAAGGGCAATACGCGAGAATATTGAGTTTATAACCGACCACAAGATCCTGAAAAAAGGTGTAGACTGCAAAGCATACCAATACAGCCTCATCAATGTAAACTTTGGTGCACAAAACAATGCCATCGTGAACCACTTCAACATTTCAACCATTAAAAAACGCATAATTATGATGAATGCTAAAAGATCTTCGAACGTAAATATTACCCGGTATTTGTTTTTAATACCTGCTGTAATGTGCCTGCTGCTTATTTTCTCGGTATCGAAAGCCGAACTGAATAAAGTAGCTAAAAAGAGCGCCCATATGATACACACCTTTAAAACGGTAGTGAACAGGATCACATTAATGGATGAGCCAGCTACAAGCAGCAATACCAGAGGAAATACCGTTCAATTGACAGCGGTTAGTCACATAAATATAGCAGGTGATTCTGCCGGGGAAAATAGTCGCCAGGGCGGCCCTGTGCTTAACAAAGTGATGTTTAAAATGCTGCGCGATACCAGCAAGGATGTAATAATAGCGCAAGGCATGCCGCTTTCAGTAAGCGATACCGGCAAAATTATTAAGGTAAGGCTAAACGGAAACAACAAGCCTGTAATTTATATTAATGGCATAAAAACAGATGACGCGCTTGAAACCATAAGCCCCGATAAAATTGCCACTGTTAATGTGAAAAAAGAAGGCGATAAAGGCGTGATTTATATCATTACCAAAGACCACGCAGATGATAAAACCCTAACCGGCCGTTTAACCGTAGATACGGTGATTATAAAAGGCCTGAATGAAAAAGTAGTAGAAGGGCATCAATTACAACGGGTAGCAATCACAAGAAGTTCAAGCAGCCTTAAACCTACAACACTTACAGTTATTTCCCGCCCCGGCACAAAAGGTAATGTGATTGTTGGTGATACAGTGTATACATCAGGCGCGGTTACTATTGGAACGGCGCATCCGGCTTTAAGCGCGGTAACTGTAAGAGGATATGCTTCGGGTAACAAAATTACCGGCATACAAAATTACAGATCATTCAATGGCGCCGCGACAATTGATAACTTTTCGAACAAATTGGTAGTTATTGATGGCAAGGAAGCTACCCAAAAACAATTAAAGAAAGTTTCAGCCGCTGATATTGAAAGTGTAAGCGTTTTAAAAGGCGATGCTGCTACAGACAAATACGGCGACAAGGGAAAGAATGGGGTGATAATTATCACCACTAAAAAGAATAACTAAGTATTGTGAGATCAGTTAATACATGTTGCTGAAAGAAAGCCGGGCTATCCCGGCTTTCTTATATTTTGATATACGAAAGATATCGTATATCTTTAACCACATGAAAACATCTTTTAAATACAGCTTATTTTTTATTTTGATAAGCTTTTATGGACTTCATTTATCAGCGCAAAAACTCCCTAACAAACAGGAAATAAGTTTACGTGCACCTGTTAATATTAAAATTGATGGCAAAGCAACTGAATGGGATAACCAATTCCACGCATTTAACCATGCGACAGAAGTGTTTTATACCATATCAAACGATGACAATAATTTATACTTAACTATACAGGCAAAAGACCGGTCGGTTATTAGTAAAATATTAAATGGTGGTATTAGTTTCACGGTTGCTGCAGGTGATAAAAAAGATAAAGAAGCCCAAACAATAACTTACCCGGTGTTTGAAAGAAATGCCAGGCCTGCGTTAAACATCAGCAAATCTTTTTATGAACAAACAGCAACAGTTAATGCTGCCGATTCAATTGTAATGCAAAACAATCGCCGGCTGGAAGAGAAATCAAAACTGATAATGGTTACCGGGATAAAGGGTATAGATACCCTTATTTCGGTTTATAACGATAACGATATCAAGGCGGCTGAAAAATTTGATAATAAAATGGCCTATACTTATGAACTTGCCGTATCGCTTAAACATGTTGGTTTGTCCGTAAACACCCCAAGGTTCAATTACCATATCATGCTAAACGGTACAAGCATTTTACCTGACAAAGTACCGATTAAATTTAAACAAGTGCCAATAATGCCCGATGCCGAGGGCTTAATGGCCGCAAAGTTGGGACTGGAAGCGCAAACCACCGCCCCTACCGACTTTTGGGGTGAATACACTTTAGCAAAACAATAACCTTTAGCTGGCCTCCGCCAGTTTTTCTGTATCCAGCAGTTGTAACAGGGCTTTTTCTGCTTTATTCAATTCAGCTGCTTTAATATCTTCATGCCCATCCAGTTCCTTAATATATTGAAATAAGTGCCCCTCTTCGTAGCTTTTTATTATGGTTGGGTGCACATAGTACTTTTTACATACAGTGCGTGTATTGCCCAAATTCATAGCCACCTCATCAAGCACGCTAACTATTTTTCTTTTACATTCAGTTATGGTATCAAACTCGCCGGCTTCTTTAAACGCGTATAAAGCGCTTACGCTACCTGCCCAGGTGCGGAAATCCTTAGCGGTAAAATCCTCACCGGTGATCTCCTTTAAGTAATTATTCACATCTCCCGAGCCAACAGAGCAGCGTTCTCCCGCCTCATTATAATATTGAAACAACTCTTTGCCTGGGATATCGCGGCATTGTTTCACTAAACGGGCCAGCTTTCTGCTTTGCAGGGTTATTTTATGGAAAACGCCTTTTTTGCCTTTAAATTCAAAGTTAATTTTAGTACCGTCAAACTTTACATGTTTATCCTGCAAGGTGGTTAACCCAAACGATCCATACAGTTTTTTGTACGATTCATTCCCCACCCTAATACTGGTCAGCTCCATCAGGCGTACAATCAGGGCAACTACTTTTTGATGATCAAGCTTGGGCCTGTCCAGGTCTTTATCTACTTGCTGCCGTATGGTTGGCAAGGCAGCAGCAAAACTTTGCAGGCGGTAATATTTTGATTGATTACGGATCTTATTCCAATCGGGGTGATAACGGTATTGCTTGCGCCCGGCTGCATCTGTGCCTGTAAATTGCAAGTGGCCATTCTCTTTAGGTGATATCCAAACATTAGTATAAGCCGGCGGGATAACCAGCTTCCTGAAGCGCTCAACTAACTCTTTATCCTTCACTACTTTTCCCTCAGCATCGTAAAACGCGAAACCATTACCCTTTTTTTTGCGGGTGTACCCGGGAGTACTATCAGATACATAACACAAGCCCACTGCTTTGGCCGTTATCTTAGGATCGCGGCCAATTTTTTCAAGCTTTTTTAGCAGTCGGTTCATGTAAGTCTTAAATTAAAAGTCTGGAGCCTTAAATTGAAGCCTTATGACTTTTAACTTAAGACTTTAGGTTTATTATTTTCCCAACGCTTCCTGCTCCTTCAAAGCGGTTACGTTATTGCTGTTACTAAACTTATCGGTTTGGGTAGCAAAATCTTCAAGGATACTTGCAATAGTATCCAGGTTATCAGATACGCGCTGGTGCATATCGGGCAGGTCTTTCTCCAGGCGTTTGTCGCCAAGGTCTATATTGTCAACTTCAATTTTGGTCAATTTTTGTATAATGGCCTGTTGGCTGTTTTTCAAGTCCTCTAACTCGTGGACTATCTTCTCCATTAGGGCAAACTTTTTCAACGTATCCATATTGTCTTTTGATTTATGGTGAAATAATAATCCTACAACAGGTTAAAACATCTTTTTGTTTAAAAGCTTGGATTTTTCATTTATAACTAATAATTTAGTTTTATATCATTAACTATGAAGACTATCCTCACTACCCTCGCATTTTCGCTATTTATCTCTTTTGCATTCGCCCAACAAACCAAAGTCGACGATGCTCTGCTGTTAGATTATTACCAATCGCAGCGCTACCAGGATGCGGCGGATTACTTGAAAAAGGTTTACCCCGAACCCATCACCGATATTAAAGCGCTGGCTAAATTGGCCTATACTACCCAAATGGCTAACAAATTACCTGAAGCCCAGGCATACTATCAGCGGGTTTACGATATGGATACTACGAATGAAGCCGCATTATTCAGCATTGCTAATATTAATTTGAAACGGGGTAATAATCAAAAAGCTGAATTGTTCTTTAAACGAATCCTGTCTCACGATACTACCAATGTATCTGTTTATACCAAACTGGCCGCTATAGCCGCAGGAAAAAAAGATACCGTATCAGCAGTTGATTACCTGCAGCATGCCAACAGATTGAATTTTTATGATGTAGATATTGCAGTTGACCTGAGTGGCTTCTATATCTCGCAAAAGAATTTTGATAAAGCCATGGCGGTGCTCAACAAAGCCTCGGAAAGCGATCCAGATAATGTTTTTATCCTGCAAAAAATGGTTATCCTGCTTTATAAAGAGAAAAAGTTTAACGAAGTAATTGCCACCGGAAAAAAATTAATTGCCCTTGATGCCGCCGATGCGAATGTACTTTATGACATAGGTGTATCTTATTACAGCGTCAAAAACTACGCCTGCGGCGCCGAAACTTTTGCCATGATAAGGGATCAGGATCAAACTGAATTTGGATATTATTTTGCTGCTTTATGCTTTAAAGGTCTGAAAGATTACGACAGGTCGCTGCTGATGCTAAATAATTCGCTTACGCAGGCCATATCTGCTAATGTACCGGCTTATTATGGCGAGATAGCCGATACTAACGAAAAATTGATCCGTTACAAAAAAGCGTTGTCTGCTTACCAAAAGGCTTTACAGTTTAAAGAAGACCCGGCTATATATTATGCTATCGCGACTCTATACGATACCCAGCTAAAAGACAAAGCCACCGCGATGGTTTACTATAAGAAAGCCGCAGCGGCTTATCAAAAAGATATCCAGGTGAGCGCCACACCCATGACCTATTACTCGTTAGCTAACCTGTACGATACACAACTGAAAGATACAGCCAATGCGGTGAAATACTACAAGAAATACCTGGATGCCAAACTACCGCAAAAGGAGCAGAATTATGTGTTTTATACCAAAAGCCGTATTGGCCAGCTGCAAACAAAAAATTAGCGCTGCATTAAGCGGGCTACATATTTGCCGATAATGTCAAACTCAAGGTTGACGGTATCGCCCTGGCGAACGTTTTGCAGATTAGTATGTTCGAATGTATAAGGGATAATGGCTACCGAAAAGCTGTTAGCTTTTGAGTTAACTACAGTGAGGCTGATGCCGTTGATACAGATAGATCCTTTCTCGACAGTGACATTACCTTTGCTGGCATCATACTCAAAGGTATATTCCCAGCTACCATCCAATTCATTAAAATTGGTGCAAACGGCGGTCTGGTCTACATGGCCTTGAACGATGTGGCCATCCAACCGGGCGTTCATCTGCATGCAGCGTTCCAAATTCACCAGGTCGCCTGTTTTGAGGTGACCGATATTGGTTTTATTCAACGTTTCTTCAATAGCTGTAACCGTATGCGTACCATCGGCAATAGCCACCACGGTCAGGCAAACGCCGTTGTGCGCTACTGACTGATCGATCTTTAATTCATGTGATATAGCTGATGCTACAGTGATATGCAAATTGCCCTGATCTTGTTTAAGATCGGTCACAGTGCCTAAGGTTTCAATAATTCCGGTAAACATTTGGTAAATTTATGAATTTTAATAGAAGCCCCCTCTAAATCTCCCCCCAGATGGGGAGACTTTACAAAAAAATTTTCGAAAGCCCTCCCTTCTGGGGAGGGTTTGGGTGGGGCTTATATATTAACTATATGGCAAAGCAAAGCGCGGGTATATTAGCATATCGTATCAGAAATAAAGCATTACAGGTTTTCCTGGTGCATCCGGGCGGGCCATTCTGGAAAAATAAGGATGAGGGCGCATGGTCGGTACCTAAAGGGGAATTTGCAGATGATGAGGATGCTTTGGTTGCCGCAAAACGCGAGTTTTTAGAAGAAACTGGCCAGACTATTGATGGCGAATTTATAGAATTGAAACCCGTAAGGTTAAAAAGCGGTAAAACGGTACACACCTGGGCCGTGGAAGCCGAGGTAGACGAAACCAATATAGTAAGCAACACCTTCCCCTTTGAATGGCCGCCAAAATCGGGAAAAATGATAGAGATACCCGAAATTGATAAAGGCGAATGGTTCGATGTACCGATGGCGAAACAGAAGATTAACCAGGCGCAAACCGTAATGATTGATGAATTAATGAAAATAATCATCTCAAAAAATTAATTTAAATTAGTGCAACCTTTTTGTTTTAAAACGCATCTTCTTTAAAACAACCATGCTATGAAAAAATCATTATTCACTACGCTCATTTGCCTTATATCCCTGTTTGCGATGTCCCAGTCGCCAGCTCCATCTAAAGAAATTACCGATTTTAAAAATTATACAGCCGAACTTGAAAACAACCGGCGTGCTGCAACCGAAAAGAAAGATTATATAACCGCGGGCAATTTATGCGCCGAGTGGATAGCTAAATATGAGCATGCCACACCCGCTATTATCCAAAATTTTAAAAGTTTGAATCCCGGCATGTATTATAACCTGGCTTGTTATGTGAACCTACATGGCAAAAGCGAAGAAGCGCTTACTGCGCTGGAAAAGAGCGTAAGCCTGGGCTATAGTAATTATGCTAATACAAAGGTTGATACTGATTTAGAAAACCTGCATGATAATAAGCGTTTTAAGGCGGCTTTGAATACACTGCGCGAGCGTGGTGATATGGGATATATCCTGCAAAAATCCGGGCCGTATGATAATAAAACCACCAATGCATCGCCTGTGTTTACCTATCAATCTGCATCATCGCCCGAACTGGTTGATTTAAAAAATAAGTTTAACCTTGATTCGGTGGCTGGCAAAAAAGACGAGATCAGCAAGTTTAAGAACCTGCTTTATTGGGTCCATAACCAGGTAAAACACGATGGTAACTCAAATAATCCATCGTCAAGAAACGCCGTAGATTTAATAGCTGTTTGTAAAAAAGAGAACCGGGGAGTTAATTGCCGCATGATGGCCACCATTTTGCGTGATGTGTACCAGGCAGAAGGCTTTAAAACCCGTGTGGTTACCTGTATGCCAAAAGATACTTTGGACAATGACTGCCACGTAATTACCGTAGTATGGTCTAAAACCTTAAACAAATGGGTTTGGATGGATCCTACCTTTAACGCTTACGTAACAGATACGAAAGGTAATTTATTGAATATTGAAGAAGTAAGGCAACACCTGGTTAAAAATGGCACTGCCGATCTGGTGCTGAACGATGATGCCAACTGGAATAACAAAAACAAGCAAACTAAAGATAATTACCTGGGCTACTACATGAGTAAAAACCTGTATTGGCTGCAATGTGCTGCTAAAAGCGAGTGGGATATAGAGACCGGCAAACCGGGCAAAGGCCCTATTCAATATGTTAACCTGTATCCGGGTAATTTCACCACTTTGCATATATCAGGCGGCTCGGTAAAAGAATCGAACAGGTATGCGACCAATAACCCGACTTATTTCTGGCAAAAACCTGGGGACTTATAATACCCGGCGGTTCTTTATCCAGTTTGATGTTTCGGCAATCGGGGTAGCATTGCTTTTCGCTGATTTTTGATAGCTTAGTAATTGCTCCATTGCCAATGCGGCTATTAAGGCTTCCAGCTGGTTTTCGGATTGCAATACTTCCGGTGTAAAATATTTTTTTACAAAGTGTGTATCAAATTGCCCCGAGGTAAAGGCCGGATGCTGCATTACAAACTTACCAAAAGCCAAAGTGGTGATAATACCTGTAATTTGATATTCATCTATAGCCCGTATCATGCGTTCAATGGCCTCTGCCCTGTCCTTGCCGTAAACTATCAGCTTGGCAATCATCGGGTCGTAATAAATGGGTATTTCCATACCTTGTTCAAAGCCGTCGTCCACACGTACGCCAGGGCCTTTAGGGGTAACATAGGTTTGCAGGGTGCCTATATCCGGAAGAAAATTATTGGCAGGGTCTTCCGCGTAAACACGCAATTCAATAGCATGACCGTTTATTTCCAGTTCCTCCTGTTTAAAACTGATGGCCTCTCCTCTGGCTATTTTTATTTGTTCTTTTACCAGGTCAATATTGGTGATCAATTCCGATACCGGGTGCTCAACCTGCAAACGCGTGTTCATTTCCAGGAAAAAGAAATTCAGTTGTTCATCCAAAATAAATTCCACGGTACCTGCGCCGGTATAGTTTACAGAACGCGCCACATCAACCGCGCACTTGCCCATCTGCCGGCGTATTTCAGGGGTTAATACCGATGAAGGCGCTTCCTCAATTACCTTTTGGTGACGGCGTTGTACCGAACACTCCCTTTCAAACAAATGGACAATATTGCCATGCGTGTCGCCCAAAACCTGTATCTCAATATGCCGCGGCGACGATACATAACGTTCTATAAACACCGAACCATCACCAAATGCCGAAGTAGCTTCAGATACGGCCAGTTGCATTTGTTCTTCAAAATCGGCAGCCTGCTCTACAATACGCATGCCCTTGCCGCCGCCCCCCGCCGCTGCTTTGATCAGGATAGGAAAACCCACTTCAATTGCGCGATTTTTAGCTTCTGCAACGTCGGTAATTGCTTCTTCGGTACCCGGCACCATAGGGATATTATATTTCATAGCCGCGGCTTTAGCCGACAATTTGTTACCCATTATCTCCATAGCTTCAGGCGACGGGCCTATCAGGATCAACCCCGACTCGCGTACCAAACGCGCAAACGCGGGGTTCTCTGAAAGAAAACCATAACCCGGATGGATGGCCTCGGCGCCGGTTTTGCGGCAGGCATCGATGATCTTCTCGCCTACCAGGTAACTTTGGTTACTGGGTGCTTCGCCTATAAAAACAGCTTCGTCGGCATAACGAACATGTAGCGCGTCCCTGTCGACAGCCGAATAAACCGCCACAGTTTTAATACCCATTTCGCGCGCGGAACGCATTACCCTTAAAGCTATTTCGCCACGGTTGGCTACCAGTATTTTTTTCATATGCTAAAAATCAAAGTTAAAATAATTGTGCTGGCCTGCAAACTAAACCATTAATCCTTCACTTATAACTCCCTTATTAATTGCTATCTAACCGCTTTTTATTATTTTTGCAGTAATGAAAAAACTTATACCTATCACAGTAATAACCCTGGCCTTGTTTTTAAACAGCTGCGGTTTAAAAGAAGTTGTAGGCCCCAATGCTGAGGGCGGCACTACCAATTCTGACAGTTACCAGCCGGTAACCAAAAATTCAACCTGGAAATACAGCATACAAGTTTCCGGGGAAACCGCGTTACAAACAGCCAATATCACCATGACCGGAGATAATAAAAATATTAACGGTACTGTATTTTTTAAAGCGCTGGAAACCAGCGGAACAGATTCATCTGTAGGTTATTTCGGCCGTAGTGGCTCAACATATTTTAGTTACAGCGATGACGATGGTTATGCAGTGCCCTATCTGGATGATACTAAAGCCGCGGGCGATACTTATAAACAACCCGTGGTTGACCCGGCTGCGCCATCTTATGTTACCGCACAATATCTGCTTACCATATTGGAAAAAAATATTACTAAAACCATTGGTGGTAAAACATATAATAATGTAATACATACGCGCAGCGAATTGCAGTATAGCACCAATACCAGCCCATTCCAAACTGTTGATATGAGTGAGTATTATGTTGCCAAAGGCATTGGCCTTATTGAAGTTGACGCGTTTATTGGTACTACCCTTATTGCTAAGCAAACTATTACAAGTTATAATATTAAGTAACCTTAACGGTTTCTTTCCTATTGGGGATAGATTACGCATTAGTATTCTATCCCATTTTTTTTATTCCTCATCGTAAATCCATCACTCCCCCCTTCCATATACTAATAGGATATTTTTTCTTTCCCACTCAAATTAGTTGTAACATAATTATTGTACTTTCATCTAAAGTAAAATCACACTAATAATTTAACTGAACTACATGTTAAGCATCCGCAACATTGTAAAACAATACGCCGGTCACCGCGCGTTAAGCGATGTAAGTTTGGAAGTTGAAAGCGGGCAAATATTTGGCTTGCTTGGCCCTAATGGCGCCGGTAAAACTTCCCTTATCCGTATCATTAATCAAATTACCGCACCCGATTCAGGCGAGATCTATTTCAACGGCGAAAAGCTGAACCAAAGTCATATAGAACGCATTGGCTACATGCCCGAAGAACGCGGCCTGTATAAAAAAATGGAGATAGGCGAACAAATGATCTATCTGGCCCGCCTGAAAGGCTTAAGCCGCGACGAGGCCATGAAACGCCTGAAATACTGGTTTGAAAAACTGGAAATAACCAGCTGGTGGACTAAAAAGGTTGAAGAACTATCAAAAGGGATGCAGCAAAAAGCCCAGTTTGTGGCTACCGTTTTGCACGAACCCGACCTGATCATCCTTGATGAACCATTTAGTGGCTTTGACCCTGTGAACGCTGAAGAGATCAAAAACGAAATTATGGAATTGAACCGTAAAGGTGCTACTATCCTATTCAGTACGCACCGTATGGAATCAGTCGAGGAAATGTGCAGCGCTATTGCCCTGATCAATAAATCGAAAAAGATATTGGATGGCAAAGTACGCGATATCCGCAACAGCTACCGTAACGATACTTATATGATCGAATACACCGGGGATAAGTTAATGCTTGATGGCAGCCAGCCCTTTGAGTTACAGGAAGAAATAACTGGTATTGATACTAATACCATGCGTATTAAACTGAATGGCCAGTCATCAAACGATGTATTGCAATACCTTATACCCAAGGTACAGATCACTATGCTGCAGGAGGTTATCCCAAGCCTTAACGAAGTATTTATTAAAACCGTAAACCAGAAAAATTAAGCCCATGAATAAAGTATTACTTATTATACAGCGCGAATATTTAGTCCGTGTAAAAAAGAAATCGTTTGTGGTGATGACCTTGCTGGTACCGGGGTTAATATTGGTAATGTATGGCATTATATTTCTCATCGTAAAAAACAGCGATGAAATAAACGCTACCCACGTTATCCGCGTGCACGATGAAAGCGGCATTTTCCAGGGCAAATTTCACAATAAAAAGAATTTGCAATTTATTAATGCGGCAAGTGCTACAGAACAGGCTAAAGCCGATAAAAACACCAATAAGGATGACTTCCTTTTAAATATCTCTCCCGATTACACCAAAAAGGATGGCGTACAAATACTATCACGCAGCAAACCCAACTTCACTATTGTAAGCAGTATAGAAGACCAAATGAAGCAGATTGCCAGCGACAATAGCATGGTTCAAGCGGGCATTGACACTGCAAAATTGCATAAGATAAATCCTGATATTAATATCAAATCTTTAGAAATTACCGATAAAGGTGTAAAAGACAGCAGTGTAGGCGCGGCTTATGGTGCGGGCATTGCAGGCGCAATATTGATATACATATCGCTGTTTATTTATGGCGCGCAGGTGATGCGTGGGGTGATTGAAGAAAAAACCAACCGTATTATCGAGGTTATCGTTTCGTCGGTAAAACCGTTCCAGTTAATGCTGGGCAAAATTATTGGTGTGGGCATGGTTGGGTTAACCCAATTTTTGTTGTGGATAATCCTCTCAACCGGGGTAACTGTTATTGCCGGCAATATTTTTATGAAGGATAAGTTGCCTATCAAAACAGAAAAAAACTATCATAAACCCGGCGAGGTGGTTTCAAAAAGCACTGCCGCAGCACAGCAAAGTACCGTACCTAAAAGCCCGGCCATGGGTTTTTATGATAGCTTGCAAACTATCAACTTCACCTACATTTTAAGCTGTTTTATTTTCTATTTCATCACGGGCTACCTGCTATACAGCGCTTTATTTGCAGCTGTAGGTTCGGCAGTTGATAGCGAAACGGAAACGCAGCAATTTATGTTTCCTATAACCTTGCCCCTGCTGTTTACGTATATATTATCATTCGCGTTTTTAATTAATAATCCTGATAGTTCTTTAGCCTTCTGGCTGTCTATTATACCATTTACGGCTCCTGTGGCTATGATGGTGCGTGTACCATTTGGGGTGCCCGATTGGCAATTGTTCCTATCAGGCGCATTAATGATAGGTGGGTTTTTATTCACCACGTGGGTAGCATCGCGCATTTACCGTGTGGGTATTTTAATGTATGGTAAAAAGACAAGCTACAAGGAATTAGTTAAATGGTTTTTTTATAAAGAATAAGCGCCGCGTAGCGGCAGTTTAGAGAATGAAGATTAAAAATTAGTTATAGAGCACCCAATCTTTAATCTTCATTCTTTGATTACTAACAAGCACTCAAACCCAAAACAATATCAACAATTATTATCCCCGTGATGCAAAACATTTACGGGGATTTTTTATTTTTAGGTACATGAATAAACCCGTAGCTGTAATGGACCTTGGCACCAACACATTCCACCTGTTGATTGCCGAAGCCAATCCCGACGACCCGAAGGAATTATTACATCTATACGAACCCGTGCGCCTGGGCAAAGGAGGGATAAACAAAGGTATTATTCAGCCCGATGCATTTGAGCGTGGTGTAAAAACCATGCAAAAATTCCATCAGCATATCGCGCAATTTGAGGTTGGCGCAGTTAAGGCTATTGCTACCTCTGCCCTGCGAAATGCTGCTAATGGCAAGGATTTTATTGAACAGGTAAAACAGCAAACCGGCATCGAAATAGAATTAATAGATGGCGATAAAGAAGCCGAATACATTTACAACGGTGTTAAAGCCTCGGGCTGTTTGTCGGATGAAAATTCCCTTATCATTGATATCGGCGGTGGCAGTGTAGAATTTATCATCTGCGATAGCGAACACATTAAATGGAAGCAAAGTTTTGAAATTGGCGCGGCCCGGCTAATGGAACGTTTCCAAACCAGCGACCCAATATCAGCCGAAGCGATAGAAGAACTGCAAAACTACCTCGATCATATCCTCACCCCTCTTTTTACAGCTGCTAACGGAATAGAAATACAAAAGCTCATCGGTTCGTCTGGCGCATTTGAAACCTTTATTGAAGTGATGGAGTTGGAAAAAGGTCATGCATTTGATTTAAAAAGCATTAAATGTGAGGATTTTAACACCAGTGAGTTTGAAGAACTGACCGCTCGCCTCATCTCATCCACACACCAGGAACGGGCAGCGATGAAAGGGATAATCCCATTGCGGGTAGACATGATCGTTGTCGCTTCACTAATTACCCGTTACGTAATGGACAGGCTGCAAATTTACCGTGTAGCCATGTCTATGTATTCACTGAAAGAAGGGGTTCTGGCTGAATTGATAGCTTGAAATTATTGTCGCTCTATAACCACCTCTCCCATTACAGCAGTGCTTGTCTTTAAAGCTATTTTATAATTATGGTCCGGATTTGATTTGACCTTTATTTTCATTATTTCAAAGCCAATAAATCCTACTTCAAATTCTTTCACCTTAGCAGGGATCACTAATTGAAAATCGCCGCCAACGCTGGTTGCTGTCTTGATATTAGTGTTAGGTACCCTGATAAGTGCACCTGGAAGAGGCGCCCCATCATCCTTGGTTACTACTTTTCCGGAAATTGTAATTTGTGCTGTAGTATCGATTCTCGATTTTTGAATTTTGTCATCAGCCTTAATGGGTTGAAGTGTTATCACAGGCCTTTCCTTAGCTGCGGCTTTATATATTGGTACCGAGCATAACAAAATAGCCGCTGCCACAGCCCACTTTTTCCAAAAAGCCTGTACAGTTTTTTGAGTTTGCAACGATTGGTTTAACAGTGCCATTTGCGCCGGCATAAATCTGCCACACACGTTATTTGCCCCCGACAGCACATCTATGATTTGCTGGTTACTCATCGTCGTAAAATCAACAACAGTTTTACAGCAGGTAGCACAGTGCCTGCCATTAGTTAACGGTGTCATCCCGCTCCATTTTTCGTGGCACGGGTTTGTGATGCTAATGCTTTTAATGTTTTTCATTGCTAAGCTAATTTAAGGTTATCATATCATTTTAAATAGGTGTTTCTATTTACTATGATGCTTTGTATCTTGCTTTTCCATAAACGATGTTCTAAAAAGTTAAAAATTTAGCTGATTAGATGTTAAAGTGTGTTAATAAAGTCTCTTCTTTTCACTAATCAATTAATAGTTCTTAATTTGGTGTAGCTATTACATATATATGCCTAAAAACCCCATTACAATTATAGCCTTACTTATTTATTGCACAATAGTTTACGGTCAATCTAAAAAACCGGTGAATAAAGAATCGGCAAATCAACTTACTGTCTTGCCAAATATTGCTCCACCTAAAAGGAGCTCAATAACTTTTCATCTTAACAAGGTTAACGGCATTGGCCCCAGCGGCTTTATGACCAATGAAATAGGCACAATAGATACCTACAAAAACAGCACTGAAACAGAATTAAAAGAAGAATTCAAAGGCTATCCGCTGCTAAAAAACAAACCGGACAATTTAAAAAATGTAGTTGAATATTTTTATGTGTTAGACAACGCCCAGTTTTACTATCAAAATTATGTAACGGGCATTTACAGTAAATCTTTATTAATTCAAAAATTTAAAGATTTCAAAATAGACCTTAGCGATACTGTCAAGCTATCACGTGAACCTTTAAAATGCTACATCTCTGTATTAGGAGGATTTAAGGATAATGAACCCGTTTACATAGTTGATGCCGATAATGATGGCGACTATGCTAATGATGTTTTAAAACCTCTTTTAAAAGATACGCATGATGAATCGTTGGTAATTGCATCATCTACGCCGGTAAGTATAACTTACTTGTATAATGGCCAAATCAAAGGTGGAACCAGGACGGTATTTATGCAACAGTCGCGTAACCCTAAAAAATTCGCAATGACTTTTTCCTTCCCTGAGTTTAGGTACATGCGTTTTAAATATAAAGGGCAACCGTATATGATATGCTCTGAGGGGAACACCTATCTCCCATTTTATACAGTTGTACCCGACAGGCCATATTTTGTGAGCTTAAACCGTGCCAATGCCATTAAGCCTGGACAATTTGCACAAATTGGCGGGGATAATTTCATGCTTTCGTCTGTAACTGATAACGCCAGTGAAATAACTTTAGTAGGCAGTGATATTAGCGGATTTAATTCAAACCAGATCATCAAAACTACAAATACCAAGCCTACCGCAACAACCATTATTTCAAGACAATTGGGTTTTAAAGCACCTTCTATAAAAGGTATTAATGTCACTCCTGGTTCGAAATCAGGAACCACAATAAACACCAATGACTTAAAAGGTAAGTATATATTCATTGACTTTTGGAGCACAAGCTGCGGCCCTTGTATTGAAGAGTTTGCCAAAATAAAAGAGGTTTATTCAAAATTCAATAAAAAGAATTTTGAGATAATTGGTGTTGCTGATGAACGGAGCAAAGACGCGCTTGTAAAAATTTTGAAAGAACATCATATTTTGTGGCCAAACATAAAAACAGACACCATCACAACACAAATAAATGGTTATGAAGATATTAATTCGTATCCAACAACCTATTTATTAGACCCTTCCGGTAAAATCATCGCGGTTGATTTGCGAAATGAGGCACTAATGAATAAATTGAAAACACTGATAACATTATAATAGCAGACATAAGCTATTATTAATTGTATCAATTTTAAGACCGGCCTGAAATTTCAATGCTTCGTGCGTATCTTGCTTTTCCATAAACTGATCGCTATGAAAATGAAATTTTTACTTTTTTCCCTTTCTTTATTAACTGTCGTTAGTTCAACACAGGCACAACGCCGTGGTGGCCGCAGGGTTAATACCAACGACACCATTAAATCCAATTACGTACCTAAAGAGTTATTTGAACCTTTACACTATACCGATAAGGGCAACGAGTTTCATTCAGCCAATGGCGAACCGGGTCCTAAATATTGGAAACAACGAGTAGATTATGTATTGAAGGCCAATTTAGATACCACCACCCACGTATTAAGCGGCACTGAAAATATCACTTACACCAACAACAGTCCGGATGCTTTATCCTACCTGTGGGTACAGTTAGATCAAAACACTTATAAGGAAGACGCCCGTTCTAACTTCGCCACAGGCGGCGGGCCTTCAGGGCAGCACACCAAAGGCTATGAGCTGGAATCTGTTGAACTATCTGTTGCTGGTAAAGTGCAAAAAGCAAATTATGCCATTTCAGATACCCGCATGCAGATCCGCTTGCCTAAAGATTTGGCACCTAACGGCGGTAAGATCAACATCCTGATCAAATATCACTACACCGTACCGGCCAACGGAAACCGCACCGGCCATTTTAAAACTAAGAATGGTAGCACTTACGAAATTGCCCAATGGTTCCCGCGCATGTGTGTTTATGATGATACCAGCGGCTGGGATATCCTGCCATTTTTAGGCAGCGGCGAGTTTTATTGCGAGTATGGCGATATCGACTATTCCGTTACGCTGCCATCAAACATGATCGTGGCCGGATCAGGCGAATTGGTAAATCCGAACGAAGTATTGACCCCGCAGCAGATCAGCAGGCTGGCAAAAGCCCGTAATAGTGATAAAACGGTGATGATACGCACCGCTGCCGAGGCGGCTAACCATTCGTCGCATCAATCGGCCAAACCTACGCTTACCTGGCATTTTAAAATGTTCAACACCCGCGATGTGGCTTTTGGTGCGTCAAACGCTTATATATGGGACGCTGCAAGGATAAACCTGCCGGGCGGTAAAAAATCACTGTCCATGTCGGTTTACCCGGTAGAAAGTGACTGGGGCCGTTCTACCGAATACCTGAAAGGTTCTATTGAATACTTCTCGCAAAAGTGGTTTGTATACCCTTACCCTGTGGCTATAAACGAAGCCGGGCATGCTGGTGGCATGGAATACCCCGGTATCTTGTTCGATGGTATGGGTGCCAAAGGTGAGGGTTTATTCTCGCTGATAGCACATGAGATAGGCCATAACTGGTTCCCGATGATCGTCGGGTCGGACGAGCGCCGTTTTGCTTTTATGGATGAAGGTTTTAATACTTTTATTGATATCTACGCCAGCGATGTATTTAACAAAGGTGAATACGCCCCTAAACGCGATGGTGAATATGCACCTAATAAAGGCAACCCGGCTGATGAGATCATCCCGACTATTGTTGATCCCAACGCCCCTACTATTATGACCGCTGCTGATGCCGTACCTGGAAATTATCGCCACCCGGTAGAATACTTTAAACCGGCATTTGGCCTGGTGCTGCTGCGCGAACAAATTTTAGGAAAAGACAGGTTTGATTATGCCTTCCGTAACTACATTCACAAATGGGCTTACAAACACCCGCAGCCCGACGATTTTTTCCGTTCGATGGAGAGCGGTGCTGGCGAAGACTTGTCGTGGTTCTGGAAAGGCTGGTTCTATAATAATTACAAGCTTGACCTGGATATTATTGACGCGAAGTATGTAGACAATGATGCGAAAAAGGGTCTATCGGTAACTATCGCCAACAAAGAAAAACTGCCGATGCCATTTTGGGTTGAAGTATTTATGAATGATGGCAGCAAAAAACGCATGCAATTGCCTGTTGAAACCTGGATACAAACCAAAGCCATCACGTTTACTATTCCTACAACCAGCGAAGTAGAAAGTGTACGCCTTGATCCGGATGCGGCATTACCGGACATTAACAGGGCCAATAACGTTTTTAAAGTAAAATAATAACGTACTTTGTCATTGCGAGCGAGGTACGGGGAGATATTTTTTACGGCTATACATATCATTCGTATAAGATTCCTCCCTACGGGTTCGAAATGACACATGATAAACAAAACAAGCAACCTTTTTGGTTGCTTGTTTTGTTTTAAAAAATACATTTGCATCATGAACATTACCTACAGCACCACAATTAAGCCGACACCACAGCAAGTTATCGATCTTTATGAAAGCGCCGGGCTGAACCGACCTACTAACGACGCCGCGCGCATCCAAAAGATGTATGATAATTCAAACCTGTTTGCCACCGCCTGGGACGGTGACTTGCTGGTTGGCGTAGCCCGGTCGCTGACTGACTTTTGTTATTGCTGCTATCTGTCGGACCTGGCTATCCGCGATGAATATAAAAAAGCCGGTATTGGCAAAAAGCTGGTGCAATTAACGCGGGAAGCTATTAGCGAAGAAAGCATGCTGTTATTGCTATCAGCCCCTACTGCTATGGAATATTACCCTAAGATAGGTATGAACGAAGTAAAAAACGGGTTTATCATTCCGCGCAACAAATAACCATACCCTTTTAATCTTATCACCTGATGATATACGTTTATCGGTGTTATAAACATTTTAATGTAAATCTTTATTTATAATGTGTAAACACTTTTAGATTATTTATACTTTGCAGCAATGTTTCAGCGTGGTATTACCATATTGCTTATTATTTGCACACTCGCAGCTAATTTTACAAGATTGTTTGTGTTTGCGGGCTTTGAACTGAACCAGAAATATATTGCCAGTAGTCTTTGCGAGAACCGCGACAAGCCCTGGCTGCATTGTAACGGGCATTGCTACCTGATGAAAAAAATAAAGGCTGCCGAAGACAAGGAAAAGAACGAAGAACGCCAAACGCAAAAAAACCTTATTCAACAAGTGTTTTTCTGCACTACTAATAAAATTATTTTTTCATCGCAATTATTGCAGGTTTTCCCAGAGCGCTATCAACAGATGGCCCCGCAAAACGTATCGATTAATATACTACACCCTCCGCAACTCGCTTCATAATTTTTTATAGCAGGAATACAATAAGCTAACGTCATACCGAATTTGTTTCGGTATGCTATCAGGCGGTTTGCCTCACGGACATGCATGTGAGCTGCCGAAACAAGTCCGGCATGATGCCAAAATACCTCCTGCTTCCCAATCAATTTATTTATTCATAATAATCTGTTTAACAGATTATTAAAATAATTCATATGAAGCAAATTCTAATTTGTTTTTGGCTATCTGTTATGGCGCTTTTTGCATATAGCCAAACCACTGTAAAGGGCACGGTTACCGATGCTATTACGCACGAGGCCTTGCCTGGTGTTACTATCAGTTTAATTAATAATACGCAAAATACTGCCATTAACCCTACTGATATTAAAGGAAAGTTCGCCCTAACCTTACCAATTACTACCGATCAGCTTAAGTTTAGCATGGTAGGTTATAGTTCTCAGTTAGTTAATATAGGCACAACTAAAAACGCCAATGAAATAAATATAGGTTTAGTTCGTGGAAGTATAGATCTGCAACCCGTCATTGTCTCGGCCAACCGCGAGCGGCAGGCTCGGCAGGACGCCCCCATTGCTATTAGCAAGATCAGTTCGGTACAAATACAGGATACCAAAGCTACAGCACTGTACCAATTGCTTAACAAAGTAGCCGGCGTTTATATGGTAGATCTGGGGAACGAACAGCATACCATGGCTATCCGTCAGCCCATTAATTACAACGCCTTATACCTGTATATGGAAGATGGGCTACCTATCCGCCCTACCGGGATTTTCAACCACAATTCACTTTATGAGATCAATATGTCGGGCGTGCGGGATATTGAGGTAATTAAGGGCCCGGCTTCGTCGCTGTACGGCAGCAATTCGGTTGGCGGTGCCGTAAATTTTATCACTCAAAACCCGCCCGCCGGGTCTGCCGGTAACCTATCAGTACAAGGGGATAATTACCACTATCGCCGGGTTGACGCAGGTGGTGGCTTTAGCGCCGGTAAGTTTGGTTTATACGCGGGTGGCTACATCGCCCATCAAAAAGGTAGCTGGCAGGATTATTCGGATTTTGATAAGTATTCGGCCAACCTGAAAGCTAAATATGATTTTGATGCCCACACCAGTTTAACTGCCGCAGCATCCTACAACTATCTGAATACGCAAACACCCGGAACATTAGACAGTATGCATTTTTACAATCGCAGCTATGGCAGCAACCAGCGCTTTACCTACCGTAAAGTAAACGCTTTCAGGGCAAGCGCCCGGTTAGAGCATGCCTGGGATATGCAGAACAGCACCTTTGTAACCGCATTTTTCAGGGATAATTCAACAGCCCAGCTGCCCAGTTATTATATTTCCGATGTCAGGAACAGCAGCGGTGTTTACCAAAGTTCGAATGGCCAGGTAAATGATCAAAAGTTTCGAAGCTACGGTTTGCTGGCCCAGCACCGGGCCAATTTTGCTTTTCTTCACTCACGGCTGATTGTTGGCGCTTATTTAGATGACAGTCCCAGCAGCTATTATGCCCAATTCCTGAATATTCAGAAAGATGTGGCTAATAACTATTATACGGGATTCACTAACACCGGTACGTATATTGATGATTACCGTATTAAATTATTAAACTACGCGGCTTATACGCAGTACGAACTACACCCTGCCAAACCATTGCGCATTACCCTGGGCTTACGTTACGACCATGTGCATTATAACTTTACTAATGGCCTGCCGCCATCGAACACCAAATACAAACAGTTTGAAACCAATGATTTTAATATTGCGGCCCCAAAGCTTGGCCTTACCTACAACTTTGGGAACAACAAAGGTTTGTATGTTAACTACAGTGTAGGCTTCCAACCGCCTGAAACCAGTAACCTTTATAGTTCAAGGCAGTTAAGCCCATTAAAACAAGCCAACTTTAATAATTATGAATTTGGCGGCTGGTTCTCTGCGCTGGACAAGAAGATGTATATAGAGGTAAGTTTATATGATCTGGAAGGCAGGAACGAGATCATCAATCAGTTACTGCCCGATAATACTACTCAAAACCAAAATGCCGGGGCAACACGGCACCAGGGCATAGAATACGCCATCACCTATGCGCCGGTAAGGGAATTAACCTTCAGGTTTAACGGTACTAATGCCAGGCATACCTATTTAGATTATAGTGAAGTTCGCACCGCAAACGGCAGCAGTTATAACTTAATTTATAATGGCAACCGCATGAATAACGCACCCACCTGGGTAGTAAATTCGGAGATGACCTACAAGCCCGGATACTTTGCAGGCTTCCGCATAGCAGGCGAATGGCAGCATATCAGTAAATACTTTACCGATCCGGCAAACACCAAAACCTACGCCGGTTACCATATTTTCAACCTACGCCTGGGGTATGATTTTAAGCACGACACTTTAAAAGGGATAGGCCTTTGGTTTAATGCACTTAACCTCACCAACCAGCTTTATGCTACCACGGTAACCAGCAACCAATATGGCGATACCTACAACGCCGCCCCGCCGCGTATTTATACCGTAGGGCTTAGTTATTCATTTTCAAAAAACTGATGATGGAAAAAAACGAAAACTTATCGCGCAGCTTCTATAAATGGCATCGCATACTGGGCCTTATTGCCCTTGTACCTATTATTTGTTGGACACTCAGCGGCCTATCTCACCCTTTCATGTCTAACTGGTTCAGGCCGTTTATACCCGAAGAGCATTATGAGCAACCAACACAAAATCAACTCCAACCAACGCTGTCGCTACAGCAGGTGTTAAATCAAAACCATATTACCCAATTCAGGAATTTTGGATTGGTCAGCTTTAATAAACAAACCTATTATCAAATATTACAACAGGATAGTTCATACAACTACTATTTGGCAACAGATGCTAAGCTATTGCCCAACGCCGATAGAGATTATGCAATTTATTTGGCGCGATACTTCACCCAGGATTCCGTATCTAAAGTAAAAAGCGTTACGCTGCAAAAGCAATTTGATGGGCAGTATCAACCCATAAATCATCTGCTGCCGGTTTGGAAAGTAAGTTTCGACCGTGCCGATGGCATGGATATTTACGTAGAAACCGGGCAAAGCCGGCTTGCCACTTTTAATAACACCACCCGTAAAGTATTGTTATCGGTATTCGAGCAAATGCATACCTGGGATTTTATGGCCGCTTTGTTTGGCGACCAATTTAGGCTGATTGTTATGCTTTGCGTGGTAACTATCCTGTTCCTGTCCCTTATTAGCGGACTGGTGATATACGGCTTCTTTTGGAAACGATTTAAAGAAATAGCTCAAAAGCGAAAAGCAAAAGGCATTGAAGATAAACGCTGGCTGCATCGCTACCATCGCCAGTTAGGATTATTCGTATCAGTCCTGATGTTGATGTTTTTTACCAGCGCTGGTTTTCATATATTGGTAAAACTGCATAATGTTAACCCAATTGAAAAACAGTACGCTCAATTAATTAAAACTGATGGCTTAAAGGCTGGTAACCTGCACTTGCCTATGGCTGATAGCCTTATTCTTAAACAGGCTATTGTGAAAATTATGGATGATACCTACTATCAGGTAACAGATATTAAAAAGAACATTCATTATTTTAATACTGCCCATGGCACGGAACTATTGGGTGGCGACCAGGTTTATGCAACTTATTTGGCTAATTTTTATCGCCCGCAAACTAAAAATGAGGCGCCAACTGTAAATCCGATCAAACAATTCACCAACGAATATGGATTCATTAACAAACGTTTACCGGTGCAGCAAGTGAGTTATCATGGTAACGATAATTGGTATGTAGAAACCACCACCGGAAAATTGGCCGCTCATGTAGCTGGCATCGACCGGGTTGAAGGCTTAGCGTTTATCTTTCTGCATAAATTCTTTTGGATGACCTGGGCAGGTAAAGATATCCGCGACGTGGTAAGTATGCTGGCTGCTTTAAGTATTTTAACCGTAGCTTTATTAGGCTTTATGGCCTTTATTAAAAACAAATAGTTATGAAGAATTATATAATAGCAGGGCTATTATCCTTGTTCATTTTATCAACAGGGTGCGGCAGTCAACCCGATCAGAAAAAAAATGTGTCTGCTGATGGAAAAAACCATAAAATTGCAAAACAATATACCTGCACTATGCATCCCGATGTGTTGAAAGACAAGCCCGGCGTTTGCCCTAAGTGCGGTATGGAACTGGTAGAAAAAGAGAAAGAAAAATAATAAAGTATCACAATGAAAATAAAAATATTAGTAACAGCGTTTTGGATGGCAGGCATATTCAGCTCCTGCTCGGATGATAAAGGCCAGGAAAAAACCTTAATGACCGATATTATGAATAAGCATGATACCGTGATGGGTAAAAGTGACCTTATTATAAAATACAGAACATCGCTGGATAGTGTAACCAAAACTTCCAAAGACACCACTGAGGTGCATGCATTAAAAAGTCAGTTAAATATGGCTGATGAAGCCATGGAAACCTGGATGCATAAATTCAATCCCGATTTTACAGGCAAATCTCACGCTGAAGTAATTACTTATCTACAGTCTCAAAAAAAGCAGATCGGAAGGGTTGATTCGTTAATAAACCTATCGTTAGATAAAACTGATAAATACCTTAAAAAGAAATGAAACGAGCGATAATTATTTTATCGGGAATAGCAATAGCTATATCAGCCTGTAAATCAGGCACCAACAACGCCTTACCTATACTTGGCAACCGCACGCCGGTTACCAAAACAGTTAATGGCAAAACCGTTACCGATACCATTTATAAAACCATACCTGATTTTAAAATGGTGAACCAATATGGCGATAGTATCAGCAGCAAAAACCTTAATGGTAAAATATACGTGGCCGATTTCTTTTTCACCAGCTGCCCTTCTATTTGCCCGGTAATGCACCGTAATATGTTAAACGTATATAACGAGTTTAAAAACGCTGCCGATTTTAAGATCCTCTCCTACAGCATCGACCCCAAATATGATAGTGTTGCCGTGATGAAGAAATATGCCGATAAACTGGGGATAAGCGGCCAGGCCTGGTGGCTTTTGCAAGGCAAGAAAGATGAAACCTATAAGCTTGCCGAAAGCTATTTAACGCACGCAGCCGACGATGCCTCTGCGCCTGGCGGACACATCCACGATGGTTATTTTATTTTAGTTGATAAGCAAAAGCATATCCGCGGGGCTTATGATGGCACGCAGCCAGACCAGGTAACCAAGCTAATTGCCGATATAAAAACATTACAAGCCGAACCCGACCAAAGCATAGCACAATGAAGGCATTAATTGTTATCGGTTCATTTTTAGCGGCGGTGGTCATCATGGCTTCCTGCCAAAACGAACAGCAAATGGACTTTAACCGCTACTATGCTGCCGGCGCAACGGTTTACCAAACGCATTGCCAAAACTGCCATGGCGATAAAGGCCAGGGACTGGCTGCGTTAATGCCGCCGCTAACAGATACATTATTCCTGAAAGCTTATAAAAACGAATTAGTATGTATCCTGCAAAACGGCTTGAAAAAAGGTATCGTCATTCATGGCAAAAGTTTTGATGGTCAAATGCCCCCTGCTAAATTGTCTTTAATGGAAATGGCCCAGGTGCTTACTTATGTTACCAATTCGTTCGGGAATAAACAGGGTTTGATCAATCATGATGATGTAGCAAGGGATATTCAAGGATGTAAGTAATCACCGAGCGTAGCGTGGCTATCCCCGGTATGCTTAGCGTCTCTGCCACTCGGGGATTGCCACGTCGCTTCGCTCCTCGCAATGACGTGCAATTTTTATTACCTTTGCCCTCAAGCAAATCGTTCTATCGCTACCCGCTTTGGCGGGTGGAGGAAAGTCCGGGCAACACAGAGCATCCTGCTTCCTAACGGGAAGGCGCCGCCAGCCGGCGACAGCAAGTGCCACAGAAAATATACCGCTTCGCAAGAAGTAAGGGTGAAAACGTGAGGTAAGGGCTCACGGCTTTTCCGGGCGACCGGGATTGCGGTAAACCTCAGGAGTTGAAAGACCAAATAGGTCCTGAACGCGGAGTTGCTCGCTCCCTCTCTCAAGAGATTTCAGGATGGGTAGGTCGTTTAAGCTGTGCAGCAATGTACAGATCAGATTAATGATAGAAACTTTGGCAACGAAGTACAGAACCCGGCTTACAGTTTTGCTGCTGATATTTGCCCCCTTGTAAAAAAGGGGGCATTTTTTTTAACACAATTTTAAAAGTGTGTTGTTTACCATACAAAATCACATATATTTAACCCAATAATATCACAACCCACAAACAAAAGCATGGCTAAAGTTTTAATTATTGACGATGAGCGGGCAATCCGCAATACCTTACGCGAAATTTTAGAATACGAAGATTATACGGTAGAAGATGTAGATAATGGCATTGACGGCCTGGTAATGATACGTGATAACGATTATGACCTGGTGCTGTGCGATATCAAAATGAACCGCATGGATGGCATGGAAGTGCTGACTGAGGGTTTGGCTATAAAACCCGATCTGCCTTTTATTATGATATCGGGGCATGGTACCGTAGAGACCGCCGTTGAAGCCAGCAAGAAGGGCGCGTTCGACTTTATCAGCAAACCGCCTGATCTGAACCGCTTACTTATTACCGTACGCAACGCGTTAGACAGGGGCAGCCTGGTTACGGAAACCAAAGTACTGAAACGCAGGGTATCAAAAACCCGCGAGATCCTTGGCGAATCGCAACCGATCCACAAAATCAAAGAAACGATTGATCGCGTAGCCCCTACCGACGCACGGGTACTGATAACCGGCGCTAATGGGGCCGGTAAAGAACTGGTAGCCCGCTGGCTGCATGAGAAATCGAACCGGTCTAACGCGCCTTTAATCGAGGTGAACTGCGCGGCGATACCCTCGGAATTGATAGAAAGCGAATTGTTCGGGCACGAAAAAGGTTCGTTTACATCGGCTGTTAAACAACGTATCGGCAAGTTTGAATCGGCCAATGGCGGTACCCTATTCTTGGACGAGATCGGCGATATGAGTTTATCAGCTCAGGCCAAAGTGCTGCGCGCCCTGCAGGAAAACAAAATTACACGCGTGGGCGGCGAAAAAGAGATTGATGTAGATGTGCGTGTAATAGCGGCGACCAATAAAGACCTGCTAAAAGAAATTGAAGCCGGCAACTTCCGAATGGACTTATACCACCGCTTAAGCGTTATCCTGATACACGTACCGCCGCTAACCGAGCGCCGCGATGATATCCCGATGATCACCCAAAGTTTTTTAGAGGAGATCTGCAATGAGTATGGCATGCCGGTAAAAAAAGTATCAGAAGCAGGTATGGAAGCCTTAAAAGCCTTGCCATGGACGGGTAACATTCGCGAATTACGCAATATGATCGAGCGTTTGGTAATTCTAAGCGATAAAGTTATTACCGATAATGATGTCCGCGCGTTTGCTAACCCATCTGCACCGGTAGCCGCTACCGCTGGGGGTACAACCGCCCCGCAAACCGACTACGACCAGTTTAAAAACTTCCAGGAATACAAAGATTTTGCTGAACGCGAATACATTAAATTCAAACTAGAAAAGAACAATTGGAACGTATCCAAAACTGCTGATGATATTGATATCCAGCGCAGTCATCTTTATAGTAAAATTGAAAAATTTGGCTTAAAAAGAGGCGAATAACCTTAAAAACCGTGAAATGAAACCACAGCACATAAATTTATGCTGTGGTTTTTTATTGATCGCGGCCTTTTCTGTTTATATTTAACCAATTATCAAATCAGTAATTTATGAAGAGGTATTTAGTATTAGCGTTATTCTTTTTAGGAAGCCTATCGGCTTTTAGCCAGGCAAAGCCGGACACTACGCTTACAACTTATATAAGGACACGTAACTGGGTAAAAATTACCGATACTGCAGCTTTGCCAAAAACTATAATGCCATATTACAGCAAACTGGTAAACTATGTTAAAACAAGCCTGCCCTATCAGCTAAAAAACACCTATGTATTAACGGCACACGTTCGTAATACAGCAACCGAGCTAAGTATACCTATTACTGATATTAATGGAATTTTGTCGCACAAAAAAACCGAGGAACGTTTCCCGAAATTTAAAGACACTGTAGTTAATGGTAAAAAAGTGCGGTTGGCTATCCCCAGGTTTAATGGCGACCCGAGCGGCAGACAGGTTAGTGTAATTTTCGACAAAGCATCGGGTAAGATAATGCTTTATAAAGCCGATTAATTAAGCCCAAACCATCCTTTTCTTATTACCTACGCAAATCCTGCGGAAGGAAATTTCTGCAATAGCTAAGGCATATAAAAACGAAAACGGGAGCCGCATCTTTCGAATTGATCTCCCGTTCCTAACCCTATTTCCAGCCGTAGCCGAATATTGGGCACCAAGTTTTGTGTAGTTTTGCCTGGTGTACTCCTATCATTGTCTTCCGCACACTTCCGAAATTCGTCCGCTTTACTTCTGCCTGCTTTTGCAAGTGGCCTGATGTTCGCGCTTCTGTTATCTTCGTTATGCCAACGCCGATATTATGTAGCACCTGTTACCTGTTTTCGCTTCTTACCGTGGTCGTCTGCGATCAGCGTAATGCCTGTTCTTTAATTATCCCTTTGTTGATAAAGCCTCGCGGCTTCTTATGTTTCCGGGTAACTCAATAACCTTCCTGCGATCTTTAGCTAATCCGAAGACTTGCCCGATTCGCGGTCTGAATTATTGTAAGGCTGTCAAAGTACGTCGTTCTTGATGTTATCTAAGGTAGTGTCTAAACCCATCCATGTCAAGAAAAATCGTATCGTTTTTATGAACAGGTTATCAACCTAAAAAGTAGAGTTATTAACATTTAAGGGGATTAAATAATGCATGTTTATCAGCACCTTGACAACATTTACCTTAACGTTATCAACATTATAGTTTTAAACAAAATGAACGGGTTGAAGTATTTTTTAGCTCTTCGAAAAAACCTGAACCTTCCCTCTTTCATTAAAAAAACGAATTTAGCGCATAAAAAAAGCCGCGTGACATAGCATATCACACGGCTTTTTGGGTAAAAGCAATATATTTACTGCACCGGCAATTTATAAGCTTGCCTGGCTAATAATTTCCACGCTCCTTTTTGTTTTTGGAATACCAGCATAATACCTAATACCGTGCTGCCGGGTTTACCCCCGTCATTAGTTTGAGCCGATAGCTTGTGGCGTACAATGGCAGTATTGCCCGCTACTTTTATGGTTTGATCAGTAAGATCGATAGTTACAAAGTCAGATGCTCCGCTGGCTATAGCCTCTACAAACTCCTTCTTGTCCTGTATCTTCCCACTGGAGTGGCCGTAGCTTAAATCATCTGCAGCAAGTTTGGTCAGATTAGCGCGGTCGCCATCAACCATTGCTTTACGCATAAATTCAACCGCGGCGGCTACATCCTTTTCGTCTTTAGTTTGTGCGAAAGCGCTCACAGTAAATAATAAGCAAGCAAATATTAATACGGGTAATTTTTTCATGGGTTATGTTGGTTTATAATGTGTTTACTAAAGTAGTTTGACTATGGCATATATGCAAGGATTAATGGCAAATGTAAGTCGTCCAGTCAAGTGTCGTCTAATTTTTACAAAAGCTTTTTGGTTTCGGCTTTTTGCTTCCAACCTTTTTCATCATCTTGTAATTGCAAAAATTAAAACTAAACAACATGCGTAAAATTTTACTACTAAGTGTTTTTCTGATTATATACCTGAGCGTTGAAGCACAGAAAAAACCTTTAGACCATTCTGTTTATGATGGCTGGCAAAGCGTTACCAACCAGATAATTAGCGAGAATGGTAAGTGGATATTATATGTGGTTAAACCCCAGGCAGGCGATGCCAACCTGGTTATTACAGACCCGCAACGAAAATACAACCTGCAGGTGCCCCGCGCGGATACCGCCCGTTTAACATCCGATGCCAAATACGCGGCGTTTTTGATCCGCCCATTCTACGCGGCAGTAAGGCAGGCACGTATTAAAAAGAAAACCCCGGCAGAAATGCCAAAGGATACTTTGGGCTTAATTACCTTAGGTAACTCATCCATCACCAAAGTACCCGCTATACGCTCATTTAAAATAGCGGAGAAAGCTTCGGTAATTGCCTATTTGGCATCAGCTAAAACAGATACGTTAAAAAGGCCACTTGCCGGTGATACATCACGCCGAGCCGTACGCAATACTATTGCACCGCCAACACGTGAGGGTGATGACCTTACCCTAAAAAACCTGGCCACCGGCAAACAACGCACTTTTAAATATGTAACTGATTATCAACTAAGTAAAAACGGTAAATTACTTGCTTTTGCCTCAACGGTTCCGGCCCGCGGTGCACCAAAAGGTGCAAAATCGGGTATGTATGTTTATGATATTGAAAGGGACAGCCTGAAGGCCGTAAGCACCGGCCGTGGTAATTATCGTAACCCTGTATTTGATGATGCAGGCACTCAATTGGCTTTTGCTGCCGAAAAGAACCCTGAGAAAGCGCAGGTAAAACCTTTTAAATTGTATTACTATAATACTAAAGCGGATAGCGCCAGTGTAATTGCAGGCCCCGGTTCGACTGGTATGCCTGATAAGTGGGCAGTTTCAGGCGATGGCCGCTTATCGTTCAGCAGAAATGGCAGCAGTTTATTTTTGGGCACAGCCCCTATCCCAAAACCTTTGGATACTACGTTAGTAGATTTTGAAACGGCGAAACTGGATATATGGAATTATAAGGATGAATACCTGCAGCCAGAGCAGTTAAAAAACCTTCAGCGCGATCTGAGGCGCAGCTACCTGGCGGTGATCAGACCAACCGAAAGTAATAAATTAGTGCAATTAGCCGATAAATATATCGAGCAAATTACCTTGCCCGAAAATACCGACGCCCGTTACGTTTTAGGCACAACCGATACCGGCGCACGCGTACAGGCACAATGGAATGGTGGCGGTAATAATGAAGCCTACCTGATAGACACCAAAACAGGCGAACGCAAAAAGATCATTAACCGCACTAAGGCACGCTACAGCATGTCTCCGGCTGGTAATTATGTACTTTGGTTCGATTCAAAAAACCAGCACTACTACAGCTATTCGGTTGCTACAGGTAAAAAAACTGATCTGAGCGCCAATATCCCTACCAAATTAGGACAGGAAGACAATGATGTACCCGATGACCCTGGAGCATACGGTATTTCGGGCTGGACAAGCGGCGACAAAACCGTGTTGTTATATGACCGCTTTGATATTTGGCAGGTAGATGCCGCTACAGGTGCCGCTACAAATTTCACTAATGGTATGGGCCGGGCCAATAAACTTATTTTCCGGTACCCATTTTTAGAACGCGGTGCGCGTGGAGGCGGCCGTGGCGGTGCAGGCAACGGTTCGCTGGAAGAATTGAAGTACATTAGCGAAAAGCAACCGCTTTGGTTGTTAACCCAAAACGATGAAACCAAACAGTGGGGCTATTATAAAAAGCAATTGGGCAGCACCAAAGCGCCTGAAAAGGTAATTATGGGTGACTATAATATCAGTCCGCTGCAAAAAGCGAAAAACGCCGATGTATTTATTTACACCAAACAAAGCTATACCCATTCGCCCGATCTGTATGCTTCTACCGATCTGAAAAATGAAACGCAATTAAGCGCGATAAATCCGCAGCAGGCTAACTATAACTGGGGAACGGCTGAATTAGTGCATTGGACTACACCAAAGGGTTATAAATCGACTGGGGTGTTGTTCAAACCTGAAAACTTCGACCCAAATAAAAAGTACCCGATGATATGCTATTTTTATGAAAAAGTATCCGAGACTTTATATAATTACCAGGCCCCTGCCCCTACACCGTCCCGTTTGCCTATCTCTTTCTTTGTGAGCAATGGCTACCTGGTGTTTACACCGGATATCAGTTATGAGGTCGGTCATCCTGGGCAATCTGCTGTTGAATTTGTGAATTCGGGTGTGGAAATGCTAAAGAAGAACCCCTGGGTGGATGGGACGCACATTGGTATACAAGGCCAAAGCTGGGGTGGTTACCAGGTGGCTTATTTAATTACAGCTACCAATATGTATGCCGCCGCCTGGGCCGGGGCGCCGGTAGCAAATATGACATCAGCTTATGGTGGTATCCGTTGGGAAAGTGGTGTGAACAGGCAGTTTCAGTACGAGAAAACACAAAGCCGTATAGGCGCAACCCTTTGGGATAAATCTGAGTTATATATCGAAAATTCGCCGTTGTTCCATTTACCGAAAGTGCAAACGCCGCTAATGATCATGAGTAACGATGCGGATGGCGCCGTGCCGTGGTACCAGGGCATTGAATTGTTTACGGCTATGCGCCGCCTTAACAAACCGGTGTGGTTGCTGCAATATAATGATGAAGCCCACAACCTTGTACAGCGCAAAAACCGTAAGGACATCAGCATCCGTGAGCAACAGTTTTTCGACCATTTCCTGAAAGGCACGCCTATGCCGGTTTGGATGGATAAAGGCGTACCGGCGGTTGATAAAGGCAAAGACTGGGGATTGGCATTAGAGAAATAAAGATCGGTCACCAGGCATCCTGCTATTGATGCATGCGCTAACGCGTCTGAATTGGTTAACTTAATTCAGGCGCGTTTCTATTTTAATATATTTTTGTCGATACAATCATCCTATCTATCGGTTCTTAACATTCCGGCCGATATTTAAAGTTATTTTCAAAGCACTTATCCCGCGCTATGAAAAAACTTTTCCTTTGTTTATGCTCCCTTGCCTTCCTGATATTCGGCTTAGCCTGGTATACCTTGTCCTCGCTCTTCTCATCACCTAAAGGTGATCAAAAAAACGGCTGACCGAAGGATTATTTTCTTTTTATCGTCGCATACTGCAACTAAATAATTGTGGCTTTATTGTACCTTTAACACACCCGTTTGTCGATACAATTGTCCTTTTCATCGGCACATGGATAATAAAAGCGATATAATAACTGGAAATTCAAATTATAATTTAAACCCGGATATACGCTGAACCGCGTAGCCGGATAAACCTGATTAACCCCGTAATGAAACTCAAAAAAAATATTGCCACCAGCGAGAATGGTTTTATTTTCAACCCATCTACCGGCGATTCATTTTCCAGTAACGGTATAGCGGCTGAAATTTTAGGCCTGATGAAAACCGGGAAAACATCATTAGAAATTAAACAGCATATTTTAGATAATTACGAGGTAGATGAAACACAACTTGAACGCGACTGGGAGGATTGGATACTGCAACTAAAGGACGCTAACCTGTTAGAGCAATAACCGGCATGAATAAGAAATTTGTTGCTAAACCCCTTGTAATTGGCGTTACTGCGCTTAATGCTATAGATAGTCCCGGCCCGGGCGTGGCGATAATACGCGCCTTGCGGGATGGTCTTGGCGAACAGATCCGTATTATAGGCTTATCGTATGAATCGTTAGAACCGGGGGTATATTTACATAACCTGGTTGACAAAACCTATCAAATCCCCTACCCATCTGCCGGTGCTGAAGCCCTGGTAGAGCGATTGCAATTTATTCATGCCAAAGAAGACCTGGACATTATTATCCCAAATTTTGATGCCGAGCTTTATAACTTTATTAAAGTTAGTCCGCAACTACGCATTATGGGCATCCATACATTTTTGCCGACACACGAGCAACTGGAAGCCCGCGATAAAATTAACCTGGCCAAATTTGGCAAAAAGCACCACATGCATGTGCCTGAAGACAGGGTAATACATAAGGCCGAAGAACTTAAAAAGGTAGCCGAGGAATTGGATTATCCGCTGGTTGTAAAAGGCAAATTTTACGAGGCCTATGTTTGTCAAAATCTTGAACTGGCGCAAAAGGCTTTTTACCAGCTAAGCGCTAAATGGGGGCAGCCTATCATTGTACAGAAATTTATAAAAGGCACCGAAATAAATATTGCAGCGCTGGGCGATGGCGAGGGGAATTGTATTAGTATTATCCCCATGCGTAAACTGTATATCACCGATAAAGGCAAGGCATGGGCGGGGATAACTATTGAAGATACTGATTTGCTTGACCTGGCACGGCAATTTACTGAGGCCACTAATTGGCGTGGCGGTTTCGAACTGGAAATAATGCGGGACAGCAGCGGTAAACTTTATATTATGGAAGTGAACCCGCGTTTTCCGGCATGGATATACCTTACAGCGGGCGCCGGGCAAAACCAGCCGGCAGCTTTGGTAAAACTGGCCTTGGGCGAAACTGTACCAGCTTTCGAAGAATACCAGGTAGGCAAAATGTTTATCCGCTATGCGTGGGACCATATTACTGATGTAAGCGAGTTTCAGCAATTATCAGCCTTTGGAGAACTATAATAAGAGCTTAATAAAAATGAAAAAACTAAAGTACGAACGTCCGCTCATAAAAAAGATGAATGCCGGCCTGATGAATAAATTTGGTACCCGTACCGAATTTCAGCCGGTAAAGCATATTGACGGTGTGCCGGTAACACGGTTGATCGACGAGTTTGGTTCGCCCCTGTTTGTACTATCCGAGAAGCAGATCCGTCGGAATTATCAATCGGCTGCGCGTTCATTTAAAACCCGTTATCCTAAAGTACAGTTTGCCTGGAGTTATAAAACCAATTACCTGAATGCTGTATGTAATATTTTCCACCAGGAAGGCAGCTGGGCCGAGGTTGTATCCGGCTTTGAATATCGCAAAGCATTAGGCAATGGCGTAGCAGGCAGCCATATTATTTTTAACGGCCCCGATAAACACCGCGACGATCTGATATTGGCTATAGAAAATGATTCGTTGATACACATCGATCATTTCGACGAGTTGTATATGCTGATAGAAATTTGCGGCGAGTTAAATAAACGGCCGCGTGTAGCTATCCGTGTTAATATGGATACCGGTGTTTACCCCGTATGGGACAGGTTTGGTTTCAATTACGAGAACGGCCAGGCCTGGAATGCTGTTTCTAAAATAGTTGCTTCGGGTAAAATGCAATTAGTTGGCCTGCATTGTCATATAGGCACCTTTATGCTATCTACCCCGCCTTATGTTGCAGCAGCAACCAAACTTTGCGAATTAGCAACACGCTGCAAAAACCTGCTGCACAATCCTATTCAATATCTCGATCTGGGCGGGGGCTTCCCATCTACCAATACGCTAAAAGGTGCTTATTTACCGGGGGTGGATACCGTACCATCGGTTGATGATTTTGCCGAAGCAATTACCACTACCATTTTAGCGCATGGCTTTAAACAAGATGAACTACCCCTATTAATATTGGAAAGCGGGCGCGTATTAATTGACGACGCCGGTTATCTGTTGGGCAGCGTGGTGGCTAATAAACGCCTAAGCGATGGCCGCCGCGCTACTATTATGAATTTCGGGGTAAATATCCTGTTCACTTCTTTTTGGTATGAACATAAAATTAGCCCAGCACAGGATTTTAATGAGCATACCGAAGATATGGTGCTGTATGGTCCGCTATGTATGAATATTGATGTGGTACGGGATAGTGTGACCCTGCCGCTGCTGAACCCCGGCGACCATGTGGTTGTGCACAAAGTGGGCGCCTACAATATGACCCAATGGATGCAATTTATAAGCATGCGCCCATCGGTAGTATTGATAGATGAAAATCAGCAAGTGCATGAAATAAGGCAGGCCGAAAATTTAGAATACCTGGAACAATTGGAAAAAGTACCCGCCCACCTGCAGCAATTTAAGCTGGTTTAATGAAGTATATTTACCGTAACAAAAGTAAATAAGTGAAAAAGAATATATTATATACTATTAAATCGATATTAAACAGCTATGCCATCCTGTTTTTTTCACAGAACCGGGTGCTGGCTGTGCTTTTGTTACTGGTATCTTTTTTTAACCCAGAGGCAGGTTTGGCAGGCTTACTTTGCACCTGTGCGTCTATCGCCTTAGTAAGTCTAATGGGCTATCATCGCGAAAGCATACAAACCGGGTTATATAGTTTTAACTCGTTATTGCTGGGTATTGGTTTTGGTACATTCTATCATTTAAACACCCCGTTCTGGCTTTGGCTTGTTGCGGCCTGTTTGTTAACCGTAACACTTACGGTTGTACTAACCGCCTGGTTTGGTAAATACGACTTGCCTGTGCTGTCCATCCCTTTTATTGTGAGCTTTTGGCTGGTGTTATTGGCCGCGAATGGGTATGCAAGCATGGGGTTACAGCAAAAGGAAAGCTATCTGCTTACCGAACTATATGCCGGGGGCAGCGCCTCTGTCACCAATTTCCTGGCGAGTATTGACAAAATAAGCCTCGGATATTATCCCGATCTGTTTTTCCGTTCGGTTAGCTCCATATTCTTTCAAAATAGCATTATAGCGGGTATGGTAATGAGTATCGGGTTGTTTATCCATTCGCGCATTGGGTTCAGTTTACTAATTATTGGCTTTGTTACAGCCTGCCTGTTCAATCACCTTACCGGGGTATACCCAGATGGGATCAGCCATTACCATTTAGGCGCTAACTTTATGATGGTGTCGTTAGGGATTGGCAGCTTTTTTCTTATCCCATCAGCACGCTCCTTTTTATGGGCCGTTGTTGCTGTCCCGGTTACATTTTTGTTAGTTAATGCACTTACGCGCGTATTGGGTGTGCACAACCTACCCATATTCTCATTACCGTTCTGTTTGCTTACTATTGCTTTGCTTTATTTCTTTATGCTAAGGGTTAACCCGGGGAAACTGCAACTAACGCCCATACAGCATTACTCGCCCGAGATCAATCTTTACCAATACCTTAATGGGCGGGAACGCTTACAAGATTTGCAATACTTGCGTTTAAACCTGCCTTTTATAGGCAGTTGGACGGTATCTCAGGGTTACAACGGCGGCATTACCCATAAAGACGAATGGGGACAAGCCCTGGATTTTGTAATCATGGACGAGGATAAGATAACATTTAAAAGTCCCGGTACACGGCCGGAACACTTTTACTGCTTTAATAAACCTGTTCTGGCTTGCGCCGATGGTGTGATTGAAGATGTAGTTAATCATATTCACGATAACGAGATCGGGCAGGTAAATACAGAGCAAAACTGGGGGAATACCGTAGTAATAAAACACGCCACAGGCTTTTATACCAAAGTATCGCACCTGAAACAAAACTCTATAAAAGTCAAGATTGGTGATTATGTAAAGCAAGGCGACTTGCTTGGCCTTTGCGGCAACTCCGGTCGTTCGCCTGAACCACACTTACACTTCCAGGCCCAGGTAACCCCTTATATAAGTTCAAAAACGTTAGCTTATCCTTTTGCGTATTATATCAGCGGTGACAGTGAGAGGCAAAAACTACATAGTTTTGAGATACCAACAGAAGGTATGGTGCTGGAAACAGTTGATATAAACACCCAGTTAAAGCAAGCCTTTACCTGGCAACCCGGCTACACAGCTAAAGTAATAGGCAGTAATAGTAAAACCGAAACGGTAGAAGTATTTACCGATGCCTATAATCATTCCTATATTACCAGTAAAGAAACCGGGGCAACCATCTATTTCATTAACAATGGTACTGCCTTTTATTTTACAGGTTTTTATGGCGATAGCAGCTCATTACTTTACTACTTTTATTTAGCGGCTTACAAAGTGGTATTTACAGCCGATAATAACGTGGTTGCTACCGATGCCTACCCATTACAATTAAAAAACTTGCAAACCGGGATATGGCTACACGATATAATAGCGCCGTTCTACCAATATATAAAACGCACATACCAAAGTTACAGCATTTACCAGCATCAGCAGCTAACCATTCACGCCGCTGGTTATAAACAAGTGCTGGACAATAAAAAGAAAATAATGAATGCCAGCATTAATATTACTGATAGCGGGCTGCAATCATTCAGCATTAATTTAAACGGAACCAAAATAACCGCACAATGGCAAACAGAAAATATTTTTTAATGCTGGCAATAATTGGCTTTAGTTTTATAGCCAAAGCCCAAACTACCAGCTTTCAGCAGGTAGATAGCACCACCTATGCCAGGTATACAGCCGGCGACTGGAAATCGTTGGTGGAGCTTGGCAATAATGCCATTAACGCCGGGGTTGACTACCCTATATTGCGTTTACGCATGGCCTATGCAAAGTTTATGACCGGAAACTACGCCGGCGCTTTAGGCGACTACAGCCATGTGCTGAAGGACGATTCCCGGAATCAAACTGCTCATTATTTTAGTTACTTATGTAACAAGTACCTGGGCAATAACAATGGTGCATCATACCATGCCGGTTATGTTGACACCCTTACGCTGAAAAACGAGCAGATATCGTCTTTTGGCCTATTGGAAGCGGGGCTGGAAAACAGTGTAAAAACGTCGGCTAATGCCAACCGTGGTACCGGCAACTATACCCGCGTGTTTTTAAGTAACCGCCTGGGTTGGCAATTGCAACTGGAACAATCTGTAGGTTATTATAATCAGTCTATTACATCCAACAACCCTATTGCCATACAAATACCCGGCGGGCCATTAGTTAATCAAGGCGGCAGTGCTACTTATTCCGATTCGCAATTTGAATATTATGGTAAACTTGGTTTAGCTGTTAACAGCAACTTAACAGTATTAGGCGCCTATCATTACCTAAACACAAGCTACGGTACTACCACTTATCAAAACCATGTGGGCCTTGTAGGGTTAAAGTATTGGGGCTATTATTTTGCCGTTCAGGCCGATGCTGATTTTAGCAGCATCAGTAATATTGTCACCCAGCAATATAACGGGCAACTAAGTATTTACCCACTGGGTAATTTAAACCTATATACCGTTAGCCGGCTTTCCGTACAAAGCGGGGATGTGCAACAAACAATTTTTAATCAAACTTTGGGTTTTAAAGTAGTTAATAAATTATGGCTTGAGGCTAACGCGGGGTTTGGCAAAATGGATAATTACCTGGAAGCTGATGCATTATATGTGTATAATTCCATAGATGTCACCAAATTTAAGGCAGGTGGTACTGCTTTTTTCCCCTTGAACAAGCACGCTGTAGTTTACCTTAATTATGCTTTTGAACAAAAGCAGGATTTTTATTTAAATAACAATTATAATCAACATTCAATAACCGGAGGATTTACATGGAAATTTTAAAGAAATTACTTTTTGCTGCAGCATTATTACTGACCGCCAATTCGCTTCATGCGCAAGGCAGCGCTTCGGCAATGCAAAAAGCTTTCCATAACAGCTACGTTGATGAGGCGAAGAAAAGTTATCAGGCAGCCATTACAGATATTATGCCTTTTTATGCAGATAATAATTATGAAGTTAATTTACGTTTGGGCTGGCTATATTTTTTAAATAAAAACTATACTTCATCGCAAAATTATTATCAAAAAGCCGTTGCGTTGCGACCAAACGCTATAGAGGCAAGATTTGGCTATATTAAACCTTTATCGTTACTGGAAAGCTGGGATAAGGTTTTGGATCAATATAATGTGATATTAAAAATAGATCCGCAAAACACTCAGGCTAATTACTGGACAGGTATTATTTGCTATAACCGTAAACAGTTTGAACCCGCTATTAGGTACTTTAGTAAAGTGGTAACCCTTTATCCATTTGATTATGACGGCAACCAAATGTTAGGCTGGTCGTATTTAATGGCCGGCAAAAAAAGTGAAGCAAGGGCATATTTTGAAAAAGGCCTCTTGATCAAACCGGACGACGCTTCTTGTACCGATGGGTTGAATAAGGCGAGGTAGGAATCAGTTAATTAGAGATTGGAGATTAAAGATTAGTTATTCAGGGGTATTCCGCCTAATCTTTGACTAACTAATCTCTAATCTTGTTCACTATCAATCACCACAACCAATACCCCAAATTTTTCACAGCCTGCGCCCCTTTTCTTTCTTTTAGTTGGGATAGATAAAGGCTTTGTGGTGTAACAGGTACGTCATGCGAATCGTAAATACCTTCGGGTACCATGGCCGATCCTTTAATAAACGGCACGTCCCTTCTTTGTTGCTCTCCCCTGCTGCCTATAACCCAATTGGCCGCTCCGGGCGGTTGCTGGTTTAGGTACGATTTAGCTTTACAATTCCAGGCTACGGCCCAGCCTATAGCCCAGCCATGGCCCGATCCCATTGCCCCACGGTTCATGAAATCGATACCGCCATTTGGCACTTCACAATTATCAACCAATAAACCGGTGGCCCAGCGCTGATGCGGCTGGATCCAGCCATTACCTTTAAATATACAGTTTAACAATACTATCGGGCCATTTACTTTGGCGCCCGTTGCAAAAAAGAAAACATTATCCCCGGTTATGGTGCAATGGTCAAACAATAGTTGCGGGCCGCTGCCGTTTAAATCAGCAGGTTTAGCGGCCCCGGTAGTGGCCAGGTTATGAATAATATTTAAACGCTGCACGGTAATACGGCTACCCGTAATGCCTACGCTGTTTACTGTATTGTAAACGGTTATATCCTTTACCCAACCATCCGTAAGCCCGCTTAAGTTAATAGCAGCATTATGTTTCTCGTTAATAGTCCCCGTTTGCTCAGGCGATACAATACGCAAACTCTCAAATCCCGCTTGCGCTATCATACCGGTTGTGCTTATCTTACTAACCAATACCTTGCCTGCACCTAAATATTTAGTATCATAATTATCGTTAAAAGGTACATCAACCGTAACCTTGCGGCCGGCAATAGCAGTAATAACACGTTCGGTGCTAATCTCGCCGGTTATCCAGGTTTGCTTTTTACTATCGCGCGTTAACTGATCCATCCCCATAAAGGACACCCAGCTGTCTGTTACCGGTTTGGTAATCGATATCGTATCACCCACAGCTAAACCTGTAGTAGCGCTTAACGTAAAAACATTTGTTCCAGCGGGCACATAAGCATCTGCAACGGCTAATGTTTCACCTATATTTTTTATTACCGGCCTGTTCTTTACTGTTAAACATACATGCGGGGCGCCGGTCATATTTATAATGGTACCCTTATCATCCTGACCGCTGCCGCGCAATACTACACCGCTGGCATTAATATTAATAGGGCGCTCGCAATAAAAAGTACCCTTATTCAGCAAAACCGCGCCCCTAAAACCATTGATAAGTGGCATTTGGGCTACCTGGTCAATTGCCGATTGAATTGCATTAGTATTATCGCCACTTACCGCGTTCAATGTTATTTTAACCGGCACCAATGGCAGCGCTACACCACCGCCCATATAACCTGCATAGGAGAAATCCATGATCTTATCGCCTTTCGGCAAGGTTTTATACATCAGTTTACCATGGTTATCTGCATACACCCACTGGCTTTTAGCCTGGGCATTGGCGTTGTTATTTATAACTGCTGCAAAAAGTAAACAACACGCAAAAGTTTTAAAGATGTAATTCATAATGCGGTTAATTATAAAGCAGGTCGGTTAAGTATGACTCGTTTTTGCGCAAGATGGCAGCAGTTTTTAAATACGACTGATCTTTTGTGGCTAAGCCCATCAACAGCACTGGGCGATAAAACTCATCTTTATTATAGGGGTTGATCTGCTGGTATTTGAATGGCTGGGTTCCCAACGCGTAAGGCATTAGCCAATCTATGGCTTTTTTAATACTACGGCCATCGGTCGATGTATAGTTCCATAGGTCTACGCCAGCCCTATCGCCCAGCATAGCCATGTTTACCCAACCATCCAAATTCATGGTGCTGTAGCCGAGGGCGTTGGTGCGCTCCAGTTCCAGTTTTTGCTCGCCGTTTGGTTCAATTTGCAGGTCTATACGTTTTTTGGCAGCATTTAATACTTGTTTTGCCAGTTCGTTATTGCCGGTAAATAGCGCAAACGTTATTTCCTGAACATCGTAATGCGTACCATGATTGTTCTTAGCGTTATGCTCGTCCTTTCCGTTTTTGCTGGTAGTCATCCAGTTTAGGTATTGCTTATACCAATCCTTTATAGCAGCCAGGTTTTGTGCCGGAAATGATTTTGATCCGGCCAGTAAACCCATCCAGTCGGCCAGGTTGGCCAAAGCACGGGTCTCAATAATTCCTATACCCCTGCCATCATTTACACCACGAACAGCCTGGGCGTAATTAAGATTAGGGTTCATACGGGTATCCGCATCAATAAACCAAACCTTTAACAGATCATTTGTCTTAACAGCATATTTTTCATCATGCGTAAAATAGTAAGCCAGGGACAGGTATTTACAGCGGGTTTCCAAATCGCTTAACAAGGCATGGTCTATAATTTTTTTGATCTCGGGGTTACGCTGCCCATCTTTACGGATATAAGGCAGGCCATCGGCTTTTGATGGATCTGGCCAAAAATATGGCGCCATGCTCATATAATCGTGCTTGCTGCCGTTTGGCGGTGTCAACGATTTTTCCATTACCGATGCCGGCTTATCAGCTAAATGTTCGTCGGCTATTTTCACAACCCTATCCACCTGCGCTTTTACCTGTGCATCATTATTTTTATAGGCTGCTTTTTTAGCGGCCATATGCGTTGGGTTAAGTAAAAAAACTTCAGGTAACTGGGCATAACTTTTTTGCAGCGCTATCGCCGTTAAAAGCATAATAAGTTTGAATTTCATATCAGTATGGTTTATTATGGCTGGCTAACCAGTATTCAAATATAAACCAACATATTGGCGGCGGGATAACTCATTTTACCATGATATGATGTTCCATTGGCATAAATATACCCTTGCTACTTTCCAAACGGTGGCCTGCCGGTAAGCTGATGGTACAATGGCAGGTCATTCCGGGGAGTTTTTGGTAGGTGGAAATTCCTGCAGTAGTATACCTGCAGGTGCAATTCGTCCCTACCGCTGCGCATAATGGCAATATCAGGTAGTTGCTTTACCTCATCAAAAAAAGGCTTAGCATCAGCGTTGATGCTTTCTTCGTGTTCCTGCCCTATCAATACGGCATCCTGCCCTATCAATTTATTAGGATCAACTAAAAATGCCAGGTTACGCGGGTCATCACTAAAGCAAATAATAGGTTTTTGGCCACGCATTGCCCAATCCACTTTCCCGGTTAGCCACCAGCGGGTAGCGCCGGTAAATATCCGCGGGTTATTCAGCCAGCCCTCTTTCTCAAAGCGTACTTTTATATCGTCATAATCCACACCCTGGATGGTAGGGTCTACATTATCGCCATGGGCGGTTTTAACTATCCATTTAGGGCCGTACCATTGCCAGAAACCGGTAACCATATGCAGACTCAATACACCAATAGTGATCACCGTAAAACAAACAGAAAAGCGTATTAAGCGACGTGTGCCCCTGCCCTCTTTCACCGGGCCATTTAATTTCTGGTCTATCGCATACCCCAGGGGGATAAACAACATCATATACCCTGGTGCCTGCCAGTGAAAATGGTATTGCAGGTTTGACCATAGCGTTACCACCGTAAAAAACACCAATGGCAATATGGCTATCCAAAAATTAAAGCTGTAAACCTGTTTGCTGCGATTTTTGTACGATTTTACAAGCTGCACTACCAGCGGATACCAAACCCATGGCAGTAACCATAATGCCTGCCCGGCTATGCTACGTAAAAACCATTCGGGATGCAGTTGAAATTTCTCGCCTGTGCCTGCACGGGAACCCTGGAATACAAAGGATACCCAATTGTTATGATAGTTCCACAGCAATACCGGCAACGCGAATATAAAGGCAATTACAATAGCCAGGTATGGCCCTGGATGTGTTAACCAGTGGCGCTGGTTTCTATTTGTACCTACAAATATAAATACACCAGCAAACAGGAATATTACATGGTATTTGCTTAGTGTGGCCAGCCCCATTAATATGCCGACCAATATCCACAGCAGGTATATTTTTTTAGTATGATAATTAACATTGGGCTTGTCGTTTTGCGGGTCGAACATGATCTGGACCATCACGTAGGCGCTGGCCAGCCAAAAAAACATCAGCGGGGCATCAGGTTGAAACCAGCAGGCAATAGCTATGGTAAATACCGCGCTTAAATTCATCATTACCACGGCCCAGAAACCGGCGCGCACGTTAAAGAACCTTCGGGTGATAAGAAACAGCAGCCAGCTGGTGCCAGCAAACAATAGCACTGCCGGAAAACGGAGGCCAAGATTATTCAAGCCTAACAATTTAACACTTACCCCACTGAGCCAAAAAAACAATGGCGGTTGATCGAAATAACTTAAGTTAAGGTTCAACGCGCCGCGAAAATAATAAGATTCGCCAATGCCCAACCCCGTGTAAGCGGCTATCCATATACGGATCAAAAATGTAACAGCAATGAGTATTAAGGTATATGCGGCAGCGTTGCTTTCAGTTATTTTTTTCATGGATAAAAACCGTCAGTTTTTGAACCTGCAAATTGAGTAATTTTTTGTGGTATTGTTGATACTTATTATAAAAATAGCGGCGAAGTTAAATACCATCGCTATGCTTATCGGAAAGATTAAAATATCAAAATGGCAATAAAGTGTAACATATACATGATTATTTAACAAAAAACCCACACAGAGCATAAATATCATTAAGTTTACGATACGCGACTGATCAAATTTTCACTTTTATGCATACTAACCCCAATTAATCAGCACATGAAAAAAATTTTACTATTTTTTTGTACCGCATTAGGATCATTGACACTTGTGAACGCTCAAAACAGGCAACCTGGTGGTAATACTAATGGCCCCGCTACTTCAATCTCATCAATTACTCAAAACTTAAAAAAATTTGATGGCTACTTTAATTTCTACTACGACGATAAAACCGGCAAAATTTATTTGGAGATTGACAAGTTTAACACCGAGTTTCTTTATTTCAGTTCGTTAGTAGATGGTGTGGGCAATGGCGGCGCCGAGCGTGGCCAGGCGTCGTCTGTTATTGTAAAGTTTGAGAAAGTTGGCCCAAAAGTGTTATTAGTTCAACCGGTAACTAATTACCGCGCTGTAAATGGTAACCCTGACGAAGTGAAAGCGGTTGAGCATAACTTTGCCAAATCTGTACTGTTCGGCTTTAGTCCGGCGGCCATTGAGGGCGATAAGGTGTTAATTGATTTTACCCCATTTGTAGTACGCGATGTAATGCACGTTGGCGACGGCCTGGGCAGCGGCAGTGGAAATCCAGGTACGGCGCAGGCTGCAGGAAACCGCGGTGGTGGCGGCGCAGGCGGAGGTTACCGTTTAGATGATACCCGTTCGGTTGTGTATATGGATAATACCAAAAACTTTCCTAAAAACTCCGAATTTGAAGCTATGTTAACCTTTGCAGGTTCGGGCGGCGGCGGGCGTAGGGGCGGCGGTGTTGCCCCCGACCCTACTTCGGTTACACTGAACGAGCACCAGGCCTTTATTGAACTGCCTGAACCCGGTTATAAAATGCGTAAGTTCGATCCCCGCTCGGGCTTCTTTAACTTCCAGTACATGGATTTTGCTGCACCTATGAGCGAACCGATCACAAAAAAATTCATTGAACGCCACAGGTTGATCAAAAAAGACCCGTCGGCATCAGTAAGCGAGCCGGTTGAGCCGATTGTATACTATATCGACCGCGGGGCGCAGCCTATTATTAAAAAAGCTTTGATAGAAGGCGGTAGCTGGTGGAACCAGGCTTTTGAGGCAGCTGGCTATAAAAATGCTTTTATAGTTAAGGAACTGCCTGAAGGTGCTGACCCGATGGATATCCGTTATAATGTGGTTAACTGGGTTACCCGTTCGGGTACGCCAAACCGGGCATTCTCTTACGGCTCATCCTACATCGATCCACGTACCGGTGAAATTATTAAAGGGGTAGTTACCTTAGGGTCTGACAGGCACCGTGAAGATTACCTGATTGCTGAAGGCTTGTTACAACCCTATGAGGATGGCAAACCGGTTAGCAAAAAAATGGAAGAAATGGCGCTGGCCCGCATCAGGCAATTATCGGCGCACGAAATTGGCCACACATTAGGTTTAACGCACAACTTTGCTGCAAGCCCTAAAGACCGCGCATCGGTAATGGATTATCCCTTCCCGCGCTTTGATATGAAAGCCGACGGCACTATCGACATTAGCAACGCTTATGCAAAAGGTATTGGCAGCTGGGACAAACGGGCTATCATTTGGGGCTATTCCGATTTTCCTAAAAATGTAGACGAAAACAACGCGCTGGACAAAATTATGAAACAAACCCTGGCCGATGGGTACAAATATATCCCTGATATTGGCGGCTACGTGCACCCCATGTCCAACCAATGGGATGATGGCGTAAACCCTATTGATCAGCTTAATAAGTTAATGAGCATCAGGCGCAAAGTATTGGATAATTTTTCTGAAAAGGCCATCCGCGAAAATGCGCCGATGTCTACTATAGAAGAAGTACTGGTGCCCATGTATCTGTTACATCGTTATCAGTTAGAAGCAGTAGCCAAATCAATTGGTGGCCTATATTTTACCCATGCGCTTAAAAACGATGGACAGGAACCTACTAAGATGGTTGACCCTGCCGAGCAATGGCGTGCATTTGATGCCATGATGGCCACTATTACCCCGGATGCTTTGGCATTGCCTGAAGGCCTGATACAGAAAATTCCGCCGCGCCCTACAGGTTACCCGGGAAGTGTGGAAACTTTTGGCGGACATACCGGGCCAACCTTTGACCCTATTGCTGCTGCCGAAACTGCTGCAGAAACAACTATTGATTATATGCTGAACAGTGAACGGGCGGCCCGCTTAATTGAATACAACGCCCGCGACAGCAAACAGCCTGGCTTATTACCGGTATTGGATAAGATGCTGGATAAAACATGGAAGGCCCCATTATTACCAGGCTACAAAGGAGAATTGCAAATACTGGTGAATAACCTGATGTTAAAACACCTGTTATCGTTAGCTGCCGATACCCATACCGGCGAAAACGTGCGCGGCGAAGCTTTGTTAAAAGTGCATGACCTGGAGGAATGGATGAAGGGCAAAGCGACGAGCGCTGAAGCCAAGCAAAAAGCTTCGCTACTATTGGGGTTATCGGAAATTGAGGAATTTGAGAAATCACCAGATAAATTCCAGCCTCAACCCGCTTTGGAGATGCCGCCGGGAGCCCCTATTGGCATGCCTGATAAAGCATTTGAAGTACTAAGACAATATTAAAATGAAAAAGAGGCTGTCTCAAAAGGATAGCCTCTTTTTTATTTTAAAGCGAATGTGTAATTGCGATGGCAACTTTCTTAAAATGTCGTAATCATAACGTTAAAATGTCGTGATTTTGCCTTTTCCTGTAGTCATCGACCATGTAACTTTGAAATATCAACTAACCATAAAATGGATCGACATGAGAAAGTTAAAATTACAAATGAATATTTTACTTGATAACAAATGGGACAGCGGAATGTCGAATTTTAGTATCGACAACCTTAAGAGTGTTGACTGCATTTTACATGGACGAAAAACAGCAGAGGGTTTTATTCCATATTGGGCCGAAGTAGCAAGCAACCCCAACGATACCGAGCATCAATTGGGAAAGTTATTCAAAGAGATTCCTAATGCCGTTTTTTCAAATACGCTCAAGGTCAGCAAGTGGGACAATACAACAATTATAAGCGGCGATATAAAAGAGGAAATAAAAGTTTTGAAAAACAAAAACGGAAAAGATATTATTGTTTATGGGGGCGACTCGTTTGCATCCTCATTAATTCAGCATGATTTGGTTGACGAGTTTTATTTATTCGTAAACCCTGCTGAACTTGGTAACGGACAGCAAACTTTTAATCCTTTAAAAAACGATTTAGAGCTGAAACTTGTGAACTGTAAACCGTTCGCATGCGGCGCAGTTTTGCTGTATTACACCAGATAGAAGAACCTAAAAAAAAGAGATTGTCTCATAAGTAAAATCAAGGTTCTGAGAATCGTTTGTGCGAAACGCTCTCTACCACCTCCATCCGAATAAGTTAAAGAAAAAGAGGCTGTTCTCGGACTTCTGAGACAGCCTCTTTTTTTATGAACTGATCTTTACATTTTTGGCGGCGTTTTGGTGGTATCCTTTTTCATGGTATCGGTCCGCATGGTGGTATCGGTTTTAGCCGGCGCACTCATTTTTGCCGAATCCACTCTTGCACTGTCTGTGCCACTTGCTGCTTTATTGGAACTGCAGCCCGCTGCAATTGACCCGATTATCGTCGCCACAAGGGCTAAACTTAAAATTTGCTTTTTCATAGGTATTAAATAACTGATAAACTATTCTGTTAAGTAACATAAACCTAAAACGTGAACCATGGTACTTTGTTTAAAAATTTTCATCCATTTTTCATTTAAAGCAAAAAAGTTACAAATAGTGATTTAATTAAAATCCCTTACTTTATGTTAATGTGTGTTAACAGAATAAGCAAATTCACTATGGGATAAATACCTTTATCCAGGCTAATATTCATAATGGAAAAGAAATTAAAAATTGCATTCGGGCTGGTATCGCTTTCATTGATCGCTATAGTTGCTTTTCAGCTGTACTGGACAGTGAATGCTTATTATGTCAACAAAAAAACATTCGAAAATAAAATTGATATAGCCATGCAGCAGGCGTTGGACAGTTGCAAGAAAAGGTATTTTGATTCGATACGGGTGATGATGGTAAAACGGCTGAGTGATACCAGCCAAATCAAAATCAAAGTAGATACTACCTCCACAACGTTCACGGATGCAAAGGGGCCTTTTTTCTCCTATAACATTTACATGAGCACTCCGACGGGTGGCATGCTTGGACTAATTCCAGTGAACAGGACTATAACCCCTTTACGGATGTTTGCCCCCCTGGCCGCTAAGCCCGTAACCATCACTCCAAAAGACATCTTTGCAAATTCCCCAAAATATCTTGTAGGTAAAAACGGCACAGTCATCACATTAACTAAACCTGGTCCGTTGGCAAATTCCACCGTTACATTGCCGCCAAAAAAAAATCTCATCGCGCAACGTTCCTATATAGCAATTCCGGATAAGTCAAAAATATCGATCGATCCTTTGTCGGGCGAAATTTTATCGCCAACTATAGCTATTGATAACAGGCGCTGGGATTTCTATAAACGGATGATCAAGCATAAAGCAACAGTGCCGGAGGTGCTGACCGAAATGTCGTTTTACGTGCCAACTACCATGCAATCCCTTTGGGGGGTTTTAACCACAGTAGATATGGGCGATCCTGTTAATAAAGCCCATATGAAGATGATTATGGATAAATATAAAGGTGCCGCCAGGGATACTTTTCTTGCACGCGGCGGCCAATTTCAGCGCAGGGGAATAGGTGTATTGGCAGCTAATTACCTGCAAACCGAACGGCTGAAATTGCAAAAATATTTCGATGCCGCTTTGAAAATTCAACATATCAACGCACCGTATTACTTAAACCTTTCAGAGCATCATGCTATTATAGATACCACAACGCGGCCCAGTGCAACTACCGAACAGGAATACAAATACTACGGTATGCGCATATTTGGGCTTTCTGCCAACAAACCGCCTTTGTACCTGCAGGCCATTTTTAAAGGTTCAAAATATGCGGTGTTAAAAGCAATGGCGTTTACACTTATTGCTTCGGTATTGCTCATTATACTCACCGCCGTATCGTTTGCGTATACCATCCGCATTATTCTTCAGCAAAAAAAACTGGCCGATCTGAAAGACGATTTCATCAACAACATGACGCACGAGCTGAAAACCCCGATAGCCACAATTACCGTAGCCATTGAAGGGCTGCAAAAGTTTAACGCATTGAATGATACCGAAAAAACACAACGCTACCTGCAAACATCGCGCAATGAATTAAATCGCTTGAATGATTTGGTAACCAAGGTATTGAATATTGCTACTTTTGAAAATAAGGAAATACAGCTTCATAAAGTACAGGTGGACATTAATGAGGTAATAAATGATATTATTAACACCGAACAAATACAAATTGGTAAAGAAGTAAACATCACCTATTTAAATAAGGATGGAATAAACACCGTTGATGCCGACCTGTTCCATTTTCGCAACGTGCTAAATAATTTGGTTGATAATGCCATCAAATATGCCGGCAATACGGTCGATATTGCTATCACCTGTTATCAGCAAGGTGGCTTCGTCTGCTTTTCCGTTAAGGATAATGGCATTGGCATAGCGGCGGCTAACCTGAGTATGATATTTGATAAATTTTATCGCGTCCCTACGGGCAATGTGCATAATGTAAAAGGCACGGGTTTGGGCTTAAGTTATGTTAAACATATTATTGAAGCACACGGTGGCAATGTAATAGCAAAAAGTGAAATAGGTGCCGGCACCGAATTTATCGTTTCATTACCTTTAAGCAATGGATAAAATAAAGATACTGCTTGCCGAGGATGAGTTATCGCTGGCCCACATTGTAAGGGAAAGTTTAGAAGACCGCGATTATAAAGTGATACTATCCGCCGATGGCGAACAGGCTTTGCAAAACTATTATCAACACGCGCCGCATATACTGGTGCTGGATGTAATGATGCCAAAAATGGACGGGTTTGAAGTGGCGAAAAGGATCAGGGCTACCGATACCCAAACCCCTATTATCTTTCTCACGGCGCGTTCACAAACCAAGGATGTAATAACCGGCTTTGAACTGGGCGCCAACGATTATTTAAAAAAGCCCTTCAGTGTAGAAGAACTGATCATCCGTATAAAGGTATTGCTTACATCAAACCGTATGTTGGTGCCAGATAACATCAGCAAAAACAATAGTTATGAAATAGGCAACCTGTTGTTTGATGCCGGCCGTAATACCATTGCCCATGGCATAAACAAGTGGGGAATTACTGCAAGGGAAAGCGAATTACTTAGCCTGTTATATAAAAACAAACACCAGGTGGTGCCTAAAGGTATTTTACTGAATACCATTTGGGGCGATGATAACTTTTTTAACGCGCGCAGTCTTGATGTTTTTGTAACCCGGCTGCGCAAACACCTGAATGCCGACCCCAACGTGCAGATCATTAATATCAGGGGGATAGGATATAAATTGGTGTATTAGTACCGGCAAAATTATTCATTCCATAATTTTTTTATGATATTTAGGCGCCATGCCAATTTCAGAAAATGCCTTAAAATGGGCCATCCGCTTTTATCCGCCGTTGTTTTTTCAGCGCATTTGGGTAAAATCGTTTGCCAAGGGTTTTAAGGGGGTCGAAGTAAAGGTTAGTAAAAGCATTTTTAACAAAAATTACAATAACTCTATTTTCGGGGGCACTATATTTTCGGCAGCCGACCCTTTTTACCCTTTGCTTTTTCATCAGATATTTTTGCGACGGGGGCATAATGTAATTGTGTGGCTTAAATCGGCCCAGGTACAATATTTAAAACCGGCACACAAAAACCTGCATTTTAGTATTAGTATAGATGATGCAACTATTTTGGAAGCCGAGCAAATATTACTAAGCGAGGGTAAATTTATCCGCACCTTTACCATCGAAATATTTAATAATGACAACGAACTATGCGCTACGGTACAATCTGAAGCGTATGCACGTTTATTATCATAATTTATGAAAGTGATCATTAACGACGAGGCGTATCATAAAAAAGGGTTTAGTATCTCCACAGATCAAAACCTGCTTGACTTTGATACGATATATCATTACCTTGACAAGGAATCGTATTGGGCTAAAGGGATACCCGCAGATAGGCTGCGTATAGCAATAGTAAATTCTATGTGCTTTGGTGTTTATCATTACGATAAACAAATAGGTTTCGCAAGGATAATAAGCGATAAAGCTACTTTTGCGTATTTAGCTGACGTGTTTGTGCTTAATGAATATCGTGGCCAGGGATTATCAAAATGGTTAATGCAAACCATACGTGAACACCCCGATCTGCAGGGCTTACGCCGATGGTCGTTAGCTACGGCCGATGCACATGGTTTGTATCAGCAATTTGGGTTTACCGTTATTACCAACCCGGAAAGATGGATGGAGATCTTCTCCCCTTATCTTACCCAAAACTAAGGAAGAGAGAAATAGAGATGAATATTAAAAAGCTGATCTTTGAAGGCGAGGGGGTTTCCTTAGACTTTAAAAAGACCATAACCCGTTGCGATAAGATAGCTAAAACGATGGTGGCGTTTGCCAATAATAAGGGTGGGCGGTTACTAATTGGCGTTGCCGATGATGGATCGATACCGGGTGTAAAGTATGAGGATGAAGAGAAGTATATGATCACTAAAGCTAATCAGCAATACATACGCCCCGCACTTGAACCCGTTTTTGAAGAAGTGTATGTAGATGATAAGTTGGTATTGATAGTGAATATTGAAAGCAGCGATACTAAACCACACTATGCCCTTGGCGAAGACGGCAAATGGTGGGTATATGTGCGGGTGAAAGATAAAAGTGTACTGGCCAGTAAAATTGTGGTTGACGTACTAAAAAGGTCGGCCGATGAGCAGGGCGTATTGATTGAATATTCGGCCAATGAAAAGGCCTTACTGGGATATTTGCAGGAGCATAACCGGATAGATATTAAGGAGTTTTGTAAACTGCTTACTATTAGCCGTAAAAATGCCCAGCGGATATTGGTTAACCTGGTCTTATCGGGTGTTATCAGTATTCACACTACCGAAAAAGAAGAATATTATACAGCCATATAAGCAAAGGCCAAAGCGGTATCCCTGCTTTGGCCTTTAACATTACCTATTTACTGATCTGTTAACTGGAAATTAATAGGGATGGTATACCGTACCCGTACAGGCTGACCATTTTGCATCCCGGGTTTCCAGGCTGGTGCTATTTTAAGTACACGGGTTGCTTCTTCATCAAACCCATACCCTACCTTACGCATTACCGTAATATCTGACAGATGGCCGTCCTTTTCAATAATAAAACTCATAAATACTTTACCACTGGCGCCGGCTTCCTGTGCCATAATAGGATAACGCAAGTTCTTTTGCAGGAATTTAGACCAGGCGTTCACTCCGCCAACTGGCTCGGGCATAACTTGTACTTCGTTAATACCTTTTTCTCCGTTATCCTCTCCGGTGCCTGTTCCGCCCTTTACCCCTTCAGTTACTAATGGCGCGTTTGTGCCTACAGGGCTCCCTTCCACCTTTAAATCCACCGTGCCGCTGGCAATGTTTGGATCCACTGGCTTAGGGTCTTCGGTTACTTTATTATCCTCTACAGGCTTATAATTAATATTTTGCGTAGATACCGGTTTGGCTGCAGCAGGCGGTTGCTGTTTTACTTCTTGCTTGGGTTTAGCTGCCTCTTTATGCTTTTCCGGCATCTTATAAACTTTGTCATCAGGCAGTGTCACCGGCACCACCCTCACTAAATCAGGCCCGGGTTCTATTGGTTTGCTGCGCGAGATAACTGTTTCCGTAATACCAAAGGCCGCTACACTAAAAAATGTTATAGCCATTGCCCTTACCATTGTACTACCATAATGGCTCCTTAGTTCATAAGCGCCATATTGTTGGTTACGGTTCTTAAATACAAGCGAAAGCCACTCGCGCTTGTACAAATCAAATTCTGAAATTAGCATGATGGTTGAAATTAAATTTCTTATTTAACGCTATACAATTACATCATATTGCGAAAAATTGCACTTTTCATACTATTTCAATAAAACATAAACTAAATTATTAGTTTATTAAATAAACAAACAAATCTCTTTCAAACTAATAATTTAGTTACCAGTTGCGCGTATTTATTTTAGGTGTTGTTGTGGTCTTTTTTTGCGGAGTAGCCAGGTATAAAGCAATTTCTTCACCTTCTTTAATACCAAGCTTCACAATTTGGTCTGCATAATTGTCAAAAGTTTTGGTGCCTGCTTTGTCTTTTAAGCGCTCCAGAGGTACCTCTACTCCCGGGCTGCGTTCGGAAACGCCGTACCTATTACGCTGATACGGGTAATAAACAAAATCTGTCAACCAGTAACGATATTTACCCTCTTTAAATTCAATATTCATTACATAGGCCATATCGCCGTCTTCATGTTTAGTTAAACCCGCGTTACTATATACAATAAACGCTGACTTAATAGTAATTGATTGTTTGCCCACCACGGCAATCTTTGAAAACGATTTTAAATACCTTGATCTGTACCCTGCCAGGCATCGGTTAAACAAAGTGTCAGCAGATACTGCCGGCTTATCTACAACCTGGTAAAAAATGTATTTATTACGCTCATCAAGCGTTAACTGCCCGGTTTGAGCGATTGATGTTTTAACTAAAAAACAGCAGGCCAGTATCAAAAAAATATTTTTCATGGTATAAAGATAAAAAAGCCGCCCCGTATTGCGAGGCGGCTATAGTTAACTTATAATAAGGTTTTATTAGAAAGCATATACTGCAGCTAATGAAAACTGCGAGGCTGAAGTTGTGGCTAAGCCTTTGCTATCTGTAAATGATGTGTAAGTTTTATCGCCCCAGCTGTCAAACCTAACTTCAGGGATAAAGGTAAGTGGCCCTGCTTTTAAGTTAGCTGTAAAGGTAAGTCCTGAAATATGTTCTTTTGGGGTAGTACCAATCGCTTTAAGTTCAAAATACTCGTAACGTAAGCCCAGTGTAACATCTTTAGATACGCCATATTGCGGATAAAGGGCAACACCATCGTAACCACCGCCGCCATGTGCAGGGGTATAGGTAGCACCATTTAAACCTAATTTAAACGCGTCGGTTATTTGATAAGCAGTTGTCAGGTCAAATATAGTCCCTGACGAAGGGCCGGTTGCCAGGTTAAAATATGCTGTCCAGCCTTTTACCGGGGCAATCATTAACTGAGCGCCGAAAGTTGAAACGTCTTTATTTGCAGTGTAGGTATTCCAGTTATCGTTAAATATGCCCGCCATCAAACTAACTTTATCAGAAAATGAATAAGTAGCTTTAAAACCTGCATTCTGGAAAGGGCCTGAAGTAAACAGGTATGAAGTTGAATAATTAAAGTTACCTGTAGGGCTAATTACTTCGTACCCAACAAATGTAGCCATATAGCCTGCTGTTAAATTGAATTTATCGGTCAGATCGTACGATACGTACAAATTCTGGATATGGAATGAATTGTTCGCATTAGCAGCGGTACCATCACCATTTGGGATAGACTGATACTGCCCCCTTGGGCCAAATGCCAATTCACCTACAAAAGCTGCTTTGCCAACTTTCTTTTTTAAACCCAGGTCTATCATGCCGATAGATACAGAATTCTGGTCGGTTGCGAAACTTGTAGGGATGTTTTGATGGCCCGAAAAATCATACTTATAATAAGTATCAACCGAGCCTGTTATAGTTAAAGGCGGATCGGCCGGGGCCGGTTTAGCCGCGTCCTGCGCCTGTGCAGTGTAAACAAACGCTGAAAGTGCAAGTAAAAGTAATTGTTTGGTTTTCATATTTAATTGTTAAAGGGTTGAATGAATTTTGTTGAATAAATTTGACATGGCTCACCCCTGCCGGTCGTTTTCCGGTTAAAACAAGGTGTAACAAATCAAAAATTAACTGCTTGCTTTTTGGGCGGTATAAAGCATTGCATGCAAGCAGCTGATAGTAATATATTATGATGTGTAAGAAACTGTACGGATAATTGCTTATCCGTACAGATCTGTCATATCATTTTATGCTAACGGTGCTTTAACACCCGATTCGAATAAACCGCTAAGGCTTACTTCGTCATCTTCCTGATCAGGGTAAGCTGAAGTACCATGCTCAAATACGTCGATGCCGCCTTTCATTAGTTCGCCATGCTCTTCTACACGTAGTTTCCATGGATAAGGGAACTTACCAATTACAAACATCATAATACCAGCTATAGCAAATGTGGCAAAAGTGATGCTTGCACTACCTACTAACTGGTGCATTAACTGCTCGGTACCACCACCGTAAAATAAGCCGGTAACCGGTTTAGAATCATCTGGTCCGGTTGGGCCGGTGAAACCATATTTACCGCAGGCAAAAAAGCCTATTGATAAGGTACCCCAGATACCATTTAAGCCGTGTACAGGAACAGCACCAACCGGATCGTCTATACGGAAGTACTCTAAAGCAAGTGTACCGTAATAAACAATAACACCCGATATTGCACCTAATAATATAGCGCCAAGCGGACTAACCCAATAGCACGAAGCTGTAATAGCAACTAAACCTGCAAGGAAACCGTTAACTGTAAAGCCAACATCAAATTTCCCTTTAGTATCGCCAAACCATAGTGCAAAATACATGGCCACTATACCGCCTGCGCAGGCAGCTAAAGTAGTATTGGCAGCTACACGGCCTATACCTTGTCCGTCCATGGCAGATAAGGTACTACCCGGGTTAAACCCATACCAGCCAAACCAAAGCAGGAAACCACCAACTGCGGCAATGGTAAGGTTGTGCGGGGCTGGCATGCCTCCGCCATCGCGTTTAAATATCCGCCCTAGCCGTGGGCCTAAAACCATTGCACCAACTAATGAAGCGATACCGCCAATAGTGTGAACCACTGTAGAACCAGCAAAATCAAGGAAACCTTTGGCTACTAACCAGCCATCGGGGCCCCATGCCCAGTGACCTAAAATTGGGTAGATAAAGCCAGTGATACCAATACTGTAAAGTATATCTCCACGGAAACTTGTACGGCCGATCATTGCGCCGGATACAATTGTTGAGCAGGTATCAGCAAAAGCGTATTGGAAAATCCAGTGTGCTAATACAGGGATACCTGTGCTGCCATAAGTAAGTGGCGTATTTTGTAAAAAGAACCAGGTTTTGCCGTCGGCACCACCCCAACCAATAAATCCGTTGCCGCTGCCAAACATAAATGCGTAGCCTATAGCCCAAAACAAAATACCGCAAAGGCAAGTATCAAAAATACACTCCATCAAAATGTTAACGGTTTCGCGCTTACGTGCAAAACCAGCTTCCAGCATCACAAATCCGGCTTGCATACCGAATACTAAAAACGCAGCCACCAATGTCCATATGGTATTAACCGTATTGATCATTGATGTTTCGTGAGCCGTATAAGTATCGGCTGCATGTGCAGATGTTGAAATGAGGCCAGGTACTACCATCATAGCAATAATTACAATAAATAGCCCCAGGATCTTCCCCGAAAAAATTGTTGCACCAAGTGCCCATTTCTCTCGTGTCAGCTGTCGAAACGAGTCGAAGAGTTTGCTTTTTGTGAAGTTTACTTCCATTGTTTTTAAATTTAGTTAGTTAGAATGATATGTGAACGATTAAATATTTACAAAACTTAATAAAACTATAAAATAACACTTACTATAATTTAAAATTAGAGAATATTTTGAGTTTTTGTATTAAAAATATGATTTAAAATTATCAAAATGATACATTTTTCAATTTTTATAATCAAATTCTCTAATTTTTTCCTGAAATTATAGATATATTTTCATTTAACCAAAAAAATAACGAATAAATAACATCAAATTAATAAACTTTTATCATTTCATTAAAATAACAACCACAAATAGACCGTATATTCACATATCATTAAAAAATCGGAAAGAAAATAAGCAATATTTTAAAATAAGCCAATTTACTATGATATTATCACATAAAATCCATGTTTTCTATAGATTTTATAGCAACAATGTACAGTATTATATAGGTGTGATTAAAATATTGATATGAAATGGGCCAGCCCTGGTAGATTTTTTTTCGATTTTTATCCGATTTTTTAAGGTTTATAATCAGATTAGCTTATTTTTGATTATCAATTACCTAAAAAAATGATGAATTTCAGATTTAAAGCCCTCGAAACGGTACTAACACGAACAATTCCCGAAGTAAAACCCCCGTCAAGCAAAATTTCCGATTATTTTGGCGCAAATGTTTTCGATAACAAGAAACTAAAAGAATATTTATCAAACGATGCTTACCTGAGCATTATCAATTCAACCGGCGATGGCGAACCTATCCCGCGTGAAACCGCCGAACAAATAGCATCAGCCATGAAAAGCTGGGCCATTGGGAAAGGCGCTACGCATTATACACACTGGTTTCAGCCGTTAACCGGCTCTACCGCTGAAAAACACGATGCCTTTTTTGAACCCGCCGAAGATGGTGTAATTGAGCGGTTTAGTGGCGCTGCCCTTGCCCAACAAGAGCCCGATGCTTCCAGTTTCCCAAGCGGCGGTATACGTAATACCTTTGAAGCCCGCGGCTACACTGCCTGGGATCCCTCATCCCCTGCTTTTATTATGGGGCGCACCTTGTGTATCCCTACCGTATTTGTTTCATACACCGGCGAGGCGTTAGATTATAAGGTACCGCTTTTAAAAACACTGAGCGTACTGGATAAGGCCGCGGTTGATGTTTGCCATTATTTTGATAAAAGCATTGAAAAAGTAAATCCATCGCTGGGTATTGAACAGGAGTATTTCCTGGTTGACCTTGCCTTATATAATGCACGCCCCGACTTATACCTTACCGGGCGTACGCTGTTTGGCCACATGTCGGCTAAAAACCAGCAGTTAGAAGATCATTACTTTGGTTCGATACCCGAGCGCGTTTATGCCTACATGCAGGATATGGAAACCGAGGCCTTATTATTAGGCATACCATTAAAAACCCGCCATAACGAGGTTGCGCCTTCTCAGTTTGAATGCGCACCTGTTTACGAGGAAATAAACCTGGCTATCGATCATAACCAATTGTTAATGGATTTGATGGACCGTGTGGCCAAACGCCATAATTTTAAGGTACTGCTGCACGAAAAGCCATACCAGGGCATTAACGGTTCGGGTAAGCACAACAATTGGTCGATGATTACCAATACAGGCAAAAACCTGTTATCGCCGGGCAAAACACCTAAAAACAACCTGATGTTCCTCACATTTTTTGTGAATACAATAAAAGCGGTGTATGAACATGCCGACCTGTTGCGCGCGTCTATCGCTTCGGTAAATAACGACCATCGCCTGGGCGCTAATGAAGCGCCGCCAGCTATTATCTCTATATTTTTAGGCAGTCAGCTTAACGATGTGCTGGACGAGATAGAAACATCCCGCATCAGTAAAAAAATAAAAGACGATAGCCTATTATGGCAGGGCATACCCAAGGTACCACAGATATTTAAAGATAATACCGACCGTAACCGCACCTCGCCTTTCGCCTTCACCGGCAACAAGTTTGAATTACGCGCGGTAGGTTCATCAGCCAATTCGGCTAACCCAATGACTATACTAAATTTAATTGTAGCCGACCAGCTGCGTAAGTTTAAGTATGATGTGGACAAGCTAATCCGTAAAGGCGAGAAGAAAGATGTTGCGTTGTTAACTATTATTAAACGCTGCATTAAAGAATCCAAAGCTATCAGGTTTGAGGGTAATGGCTATAGCGAGGATTGGGAAAAAGAGGCAGTTGCACGTGGTTTAACCAATATTAAAACTACCCCCAAAGCCCTGGATGCGCTGTTATCGGACAAAACAGAGCGTTTGTTTGATGAAACCGGCGTTTATAACAAACGTGAAGCACAGGCACGCCATGAGATTTTGCTGGAGAGCTTTTATAAAAAACTACAAATTGAAGCCCGCGTAATTGGCGAATTGGTTAATAACGTAATTATCCCTACGGCTATTAACTATCAATCGAAACTGGTGGAAAACGTGCGTGGGTTAAAAGACCTTGGCTTACCTAAAGAAACTTACGCGGCCCAGCTTGATATCATCACCAAAATTGCTGAACACGTTAACTTTATAAAAAGCAATGTGGAACATTTAATTGATGAACGTAAAAAAGCAAACGTTATTGAAGACAGCCGCGAAAAAGCAATTGCCTACGATGAGAAAGTAAAAACCTACTTTCAGCCTATACGCTACCATGTAGATAAACTGGAGCAATTGATAGATGACTCAATGTGGCCACTGCCTAAGTTCAGGGAGTTATTGTTCATAAAGTAAACGCCTCTCCTTTGGAGAGATAACGAAAGCGCCAATTTAATATTGGCGCTTTTTTTATTCCTCGCCTTTGGGGAGATTAGTATGGGTAGTTACCCGCACTGTAACCAATAATTGCCCGGTATGCCGCATGGTATGCTCGGCAGCATGAAACAACAGGCCAATAACAGTCGATGGGAGTTGTGAGCGGCCTACTCCCCTTTGTTCAGTAAGTGTGTTTTCATCAGTAGCACTTAATTGCGCAATAGCTTTATCAACCTGCATATTAAAAGAATTTATTAATGCTGCTATACTTTCACTGTTATCCTTTCCTTCTTTTGCCAGGTATTGCAACTGTTCATTGCTTAATTTTTTGCCGGCAGCATAAGTAAAAAGCCTGTCTATTACACCTGTTAAATGCTGCAGGTGAAACCCGGCCGATGCAAGACCGGATACTTTATCCCAAAGTCTTTTTTCTGGAAAATCGATTAACATCTCATTTACCTCTTCGCGCGATTGCAGCAAGGCATGGGCAACAGGCTGTAACAACTGCGGTATGTTTGGCAATGGCCCCCGCAGCCACACTTCAGGAAGTTTTGATTTATGCATACTGACCTAAATTATAATACTGTGTGTACTTAATTAACAACTGACAAAATAGTATTTATAACAATGGTATAAACTAAATAGCTTTAAAACCGTCGGGTTTTTGCTGTGGTATAAACATTGATAATGTATAAGCAGTAATTAACCCAACTGATGATAAACTATATATTTAAAAAAAATAACTGCACTGTGTATGCAGTGTTATTATTCCTTGCAACTTTTACTTTTCAAGGTTGTAAAAAGCCCGCCCGCTCGGATATGGGTGCGCAATTATTTAAAAAAACTAACAACAAGGTTTTTAAGGATGTTACCCCCGACGGCTTTGCCCCTGTTTTTGAAGATGTACTGAACCAGGAAAAATCCAAACTAAATAACGCCAATACTATTTCCGCTTATTATCACAAAAACGGGTTTGATCCTATTTTTGTGATGGAACACTTCCCTAACGATGATGTTAAAACCCTTTTAACCTATTATAACAATGCCAATAACCACGGCTTGGATCCCAAAATATTCCAAACAGCGCAGATTGATACTTTGCTGCATACATTCTATAATAAAAAGGGTATTAAGGATGTAAATGAAGCCTATCGTGACATAGCCCATTTAGAGTTGTTGCTGGCAAACTCATTAATTAATTATTCTAACGCTATGCAATTTGGTGTGATCAATCCGCGCCGGATATATGCCCGTTATTTTACCCAAACCAAACGTCCGGACAGCACTTTTATGACCCATGTATTTGATGTGCGTAGTTTTAAACCATATTTAGATAGCATACAGCCCAAAAACCCGCAATATATTGCCATACAAAAAGCGCTGGCCGATGCCAATTATATTGCGCCGGGTTTAACCAGGCAGGAAACCCAGCGTTTGCTGGTAGTTAACCTTGAACGTTTAAGATGGCAAAACAAACCTACGGAAAACCGTTATGTAATAGTTAACATACCCGATTTTCAGTTAAATATTATGAACGGCGGCCATTCTGAACTAAACATGAAGGTTTGCGTAGGCGAAGGGCGTAACAAGGACTACACCAATACGCTTGTAGAATATGATGAAAGCGATAAAGTTGACCGGCCGTTCTCGCGTGAAACGCCGCAATTAAACAGCATGATCAACGAAGCGCAGGTGAACCCGGTATGGAATATACCAGAAAGTATTGCCAGTAAGGAAATCATTACCGAAGCGCAAAAAGACCCTTACTACCTATCTAATAAGAATATTAACGTTTATAAGGATGGTAAGCTGGTTGATGATCCCGAAACTATTACCTGGGATGACAACTCAGCATCTGAATATTCATTTAAACAACAACCGGGTTCCGATAACGCGTTAGGTAAGATCAAATTCCTTTTTCCTAATAAAAGCAGCGTTTACCTGCACGATACACCGGCAAAAGAACCTTTTAATCAAACCATGCGTGCAGTTAGTCATGGCTGTGTTCGCCTTGAGAAACCGCTTGATTTTGCCAAAGCCCTGTTTGGCGATGGTGAGAAATATAATTTGATTGAAAAACTGGTAAGCGAGGACAAATCGGAACCTACTGATATTGCCCTGCCTAAGAAAATGCCTATTTATATTACCTATATCACCTGCTGGGAGGACGAAAATGGACAACTGCAGGTTAGACCAGATGTATACGGATTAGATATTGTGTTGTATGGGCACCTGCAAAAGCTGTCAGGGGTTTAGTTAATACATAAAAAAGCCCGTCAATATAATATTAACGGGCTTTTTATTAAGTTTTTATACTTGGTTAGTTTGCAGTAAATGCATCCTTTGCCAAATTAAAGCTACTATCTGCAAAAGCAAATTTAGCGGCATTATCTTCGTCTAAATATTTAGAGGTATAGTTGCTATCGTTACCTGCAATAAACAAAACGTTTTTGTTTTTTATGGTATCTATTACCTGGTCAACAACTTCTGTTGATACTGCCGGGCAACCAAAGCTACGGCCTAAACGGCCTAACTGGTCAATCGTGTTTTTGTTCACATATTCAGCGCCGTGCAATACAATTGAACGTTCGCGGGCCCTATCATTAAAGCCTTTATCTAAGCCATCTAAATGCAACGAACGACCATGCTTACCGATATATATATCATCTGTAATATAAAATCCTAAACTGCTTTGGTGCGATTCTTCACTGTTTGAAAAAGCGTTAGCCATATTATTGCCGCTACCTTGTCCATGCGCTACCCAGGTGTTTAATAACAATTTCCTGTTTTGCAGATCGATGATCCACATACGTTTAGTTGTGCTTGGCCTGTTAAAATCAACAACCGTTAATATGCTGCTGTTAGCAGGTAGTTTGTTAGCTATTTTTAAGTTATAATAACCAACAACCGCTTTTTGGAATACAGCTGAATCCAGTCCGGCCTGTGCAAGGCTTGCAGATTCGTATATATCATCCACATAATGGAAGAATAATACTTTAGCCGATGAATTTGGTGCTTTTCTTTCTGAAGTGTTTCTTAATGTACTGTCGCTTTTTGCAACATTTGCGAAACCAAGGCTAATAATTGATACTGATAGCCCCAGCAGAGCGCAGATTGTCCATAAAAAGTGTTTTCTCATATTTTACTTTGTAAAGTGGTTAATCAATACAGTAAAAAGGTTTATTATAATTAGTGAAACAAAGATACGCAATATTTATATACTACCAAACTACTGGAGTATTTTTGCGCTTAAACGAAATTAAATTGACTTTTGGTTAACAATTCAATCCATCCATTTCACCTTCTCTTCCACAGGCACTTTACGTTTGCCTTCAGGGTGTTCATTAGCATAGCCCAGGTACAAAATACCTAAAACGTTATCGTCATCGCCTAAGTTCAGAAACTCTTTAAATTCAGGACGTAAGGTCATTCCTCCCGTGCTCCAAAACGATGCTATGTTTAACGCCGTGGCGCCTATCAGCAAGTTCTGTACCGCTGCCGACGCTGCTGCAATTTCTTCGAACGGAGGTATTTTAGGCAGGTCGCCGCGTTTCATTACTGCGATAACAATGTGCGATACATTGTCGCCCATGTGGGTTAAATTATTAAAAGTAGTTGGGTTGAATGCCTCGGCAGCGGTATTTTTCTGATACAGGTCGGCATGCTGCTGGCAAAACTTAGCCGGGTCTGCATATACTATAAACTGCCAGGGCTGCGTATTGCCGTGATTAGGGGCCCAGTCGGCCAGTTCTAATAAAGCCGCTACATGGCCGTTAGGGATTTTGTTACCGTTCATCATAGCAGGTTTAATGCTACGGCGGTTTTTAATTGTATTTGAAACGATAGAAAAATTATTATTGTCCATTTTTAGATTTGTTCATAGTTGATGGTTCATAGTCCATAGTAATAGTTTGGGCACATCTGCCATGAACCATCATCTATAAACCATGAACTAATTAATAAATTGCCGGATATTTAACCGGGTTAGCCTCGCTCATCATATTGTAAATGGTTTCTACAATATCATCTAACGATGGTTTGCTGAAGTAATCCCCATCAGATCCATATGGCGGGCGATGTTCTTTACCGCAAAGTGTTTTAGGCTGTGCATCCAATAAGTAATACCCTTGCTGGTTTTCCAGTATCTGTTGCAGCATATAGGCCGAGCTTCCACCCGGGATATCCTCATCTACAATTAAAAGCTTACTGGTTTTGCGCAAAGATGCATTACAAACCCTGGTAGTATCAAATGGATACAGGGTTTGCGGGTCTATTACTTCAATGTTTACCCCCATTTTTTCCAGTTCTTCGGCAGCCTCCATTACAATACGCAGCGTTGAGCCGTAGGAAACCACGGTCATATCATAACCTTCCCTTATTACTTCGGCTACGCCCAACGGCACGGTATATTCGCCCGGGTTGGCCGGTAGTTTTTCCTTAAGGCGATAACCATTCAGGTTTTCAACTACTATGGCAGGCTCATCGCCGCGCAGCAGGGTATTATACATACCGGCGGCCTGGGTCATGTTACGGGGCACACAAATATGCAGGCCGCGCAAGGTATTTAATATCGTACCAAGCGGCGAACCCGAATGCCAGATCCCTTCCAAACGGTGGCCACGGGTGCGGATAATTAATGGCGCTTTTTGTCCGCCGCGTGTGCGGTAGCTTAAGCTGGCTAAATCATCACTTAAAACCGTAATGGCATATAACAGGTAATCTAAATATTGTATTTCGGCAATTGGCCTTAAACCGCGCATGGCTAAGCCTAAACCCTGCCCTATAATAGTAGCTTCCCTAATACCCGTATCGGTAATACGCAGGTCGCCATATTTAGCCTGTAAGCCCGCAAAACCCTGGTTAACATCGCCTATCGCCCCAACATCTTCGCCAAAGGCAACTATACTTTTATCGCGCTCAAAATTGGCATCGAAGCAAGCATTCAATAATTCGCGGCCATCCAGCATCCGGGGCTCCTGGTCGTAATTTACAGGCACCACCGGCACATGTAAAGGCGACATATAAGTTTCGGTGAATAATTTTGAGTTAAAACGCTCGTCGTTAAGCGGTTTTTGATTGTTTAACCAATTTTTCAGATTTTGCTTGGCGCTACCATCTTCGGCCAGTGCTAAACGGATAGCTTTACGCGCGGCAGAAATTACATCTGCCCGGCCCGGGTCGATCGCACGCTCCAATACCGAGGCAACCTCCTGTATCTTATGGCTTTTGGCCGATTCGCCCGCCAAGGCATTAATTAATGTGGCTACTTCGCTAAGCTCGGTCTTGATCTCGCCTGCCAACTCGTTCCAGGCTTCGCGCTGGGCATCGCGGACGGTCCTTTTGGCTGTAGCCTCTATCTCGTCCATCTCCTCGTCATTACTAATAGCAGTACTGATCATCCATTTGCGCATTTGCAGCAAACAATCATGATCGATCTCCCACGCCAGGCGGTCTTTCGATTTATACCGCTCGTGCGATCCAGAGGTAGAGTGCCCCTGCGGCTGTGTCATTTCTACCACGTGTATCAGTACCGGCACGTGTTCGGCACGGCAAACTTCAATAGCAGCGGCATAGGTATCGCACAATGCCGGGTAATCCCAGCCGCGCACTTTAAATATTTCGTAGCCGTTGGTGCCCTCTTCGCGCTGGAAACCTTTCAGTATTTCAGAGATATCTTCTTTAGTGGTTTGTAAACTTGCCGGAACAGATATTGCGTAAGCATCATCCCAAATGGAAATAGCCATGGGCACCTGTAATACGCCCGCTGCATTCAATGCCTCGAAAAACAAGCCCTCGGATGTAGCGCCGTTACCAATGGTACCGAAAGCCACCTCGTTCCCGTTAACCGAGAAATTTTTAAGATAAGCCAGCTCTTTATTCTGACGATATAGTTTAGACGCATAGGCTAATCCTAACAAACGCGGCATATGCCCGCCGGTGGTAGAGATATCGGCCGAGCAGTTCATGGTTTCGGCCTGGTTTACCCAATTGCCGTTAGCATCAATAAAGCGTGTAGCATAGTGGCAATTCATTTGTCGCCCTGCCGATGCCGGGTCTTTTTCAATATCCGGATTGGCGTACAACTGGGCAAAAAACTCCTTTAGGTTGCTCATGCCCGTAGCAAACATAAATGTCTGGTCGCGGTAATACCCTGCCCGCCAGTCACCAGCCTTAAAAGCCTTGGCCATAGCCAGTTGGGCCACTTCCTTACCGTCGCCAAAAATGCCGAATTTCGCCTTACCAGTCAGCACTTCGCGCCTGCCCAGTATACTTGCCTGGCGGCTCTCATATCCAATACGATAATCATTAATTACGATCTTTCTGAAATCTTCAAAACTCAGTTCAGATGCGTCAAACCTGCTGGTAGCATTCATTACGGTTTCAGGCATATAATATTCTGTTAGGGCGGTAAAATTATGAAATTCTATTTTGTAAAACGCATAAAATCCGCCCGAATAAAATAGTTAGGTTAAATAAACTTTTTGCTTAAAAATAAATCTATATATTTGTATATATACAAAACAAACATGAAAAAGTTGATCATATTATGCGCAGTAGTGTTAGGCTTTACATTTGCTGCTTCTGCACAGGACAATCAAAAACCTGAGTTTAAGTTTAATGAAGAAAAACACGACTTTGGTAAAATACCTCAGGGTAAACCTGTTACCACTATTTTCGAGTTTACAAACGTTGGCGAACAGCCTTTAATTTTAGCTAACGTGCAGCCAAGCTGCGGTTGTACCATTGCCGAGTTTACAAAAACCCCGGTAAAAAAGGGCGAAAAAGGTTCTATCAAGATCACTTATAACGCTGCTGTAATTGCACCGTTCAACAAGCCGATAACTATTACATCAAACGCGGCTACCCCAACTAAAATTATTAATATAGTTGGCGAAGTGGTAGCGGCCCCGGCAGCTACATCAAGCAAGTAATTGTTCTTATACAAAAATATTACAGGCATCCTTTGCGGGGTGCCTTTTTTGTTTATAACCTGTGCCGTGTTTTTTTATTAATTTTGCACCATGCCAAAAATATCATCAAAGGGCCAGCATATGCCCGCTTCGCCTATACGTAAATTAACCCCGTTTGCCGATAAAGCCAAACTGGACGGTAAAAAAGTATATCACCTCAACATCGGTCAGCCGGATATTGCTACACCCGATGGTATGCTGAACGCGATAAAGAACATCGACTTTAAGGTGTGGGCCTATACCCCATCTGAAGGTACTTTATCGTACCGTAAAAAGCTGGTTAATTATTATAATAAGCTGGGCTACAACATCAGTCCCGAAAATATTATTGTGACTGTAGGCGGCTCGGAAGCTATCACCATTGCCATGATGGCCTGCCTTGACCCCGGCGACGAGGTAATTATCCCCGAGCCTTTTTACGCCAACTACAACGGCTTTGCCTGCGAGAGCGATATTGTGGTGAAACCCATACTATCGTACATTGATAACGGCTTTGCCCTGCCCCCTATCAGCGAGTTTGAGAAGCTGATCACAGATAAAACCAAGGCGATCATCATTTGCAACCCTAATAACCCGACCGGTTATTTATATAGTGCCGATGAGCTTAACGCCCTGAAAGAACTGGCCCTGAAATACGACCTGTACATCTTCAGCGATGAGGCTTACCGCGAATTTTGCTATGATGGCCGCGAGTTTATTTCGCCAATGCACCTGGAGGGGATTGATGATAACGTAATTGTGATGGATACCGTGAGCAAGCGTTACAGTGCCTGCGGCGCGCGTTTGGGCTGTATGATCACCAAAAACAAAGCGGTGATTGCCGCCGGGTTGAAATTTGCCCAGGCACGGTTAAGCCCGGGTATGGTAGAGCAGATTGCCGGCGAGGCTGCTGTTGATACACCGGACAGTTATTTTGAAGCCGTAAATACCGAATATACCCACCGCCGCGATATACTGGTGAGCGCCCTTAACAAAATGGACGGCGTGTTTTGCCCTAACCCCGGCGGCGCGTTCTACGTGGTAGCTAAACTACCGATTGATAATGCTGATAAGTTTTGCCAGTGGATGCTGGAAAGTTTCAGTCATGATAACCAAACCGTGATGATGGCCCCTGCCACCGGCTTTTACAGCACCAAAGGCGCGGGCAGCAACGAAGTGCGCATGGCCTACGTGCTAAATACCACCGACCTGCAAAACGCCATGGCCTGCCTTGAGGAAGCCCTTAAAGTTTACCCGGGAAGGACGATTGTTACTGAGCAATTGGCAGCGGGCAATTAATAGCGTCTCAAGATTTTTGATTTAATACAAAAGCCGCCTGTTTGGCGGCTTTTTTGTTTCAGCGCTATAAAAGTTTATTCAATTATTACTTTGAAATACAAAGTACTTTTATATATCTTTGTTTCATCATTCATTCTATTCACCTTTAATTAATAAATATGGAAACTAACGCCGCGAATTTATATTTCAAGTCGAAAGCGATCTCGTTAACGCTACTGGCAGCTACCGCCCTTGTTTGCACCCGAATGTTGTTCTTTTTGTTTAATGACCCTGAAGGCCAGAACCTTTTAATAGTAATGGTATTTGCGCTTGGGATATATGCTGTATCCACCGCGGCCTACCTGCTCACCCCGCTCTCCATAAAAGGTATTGCAAGGCTTGTAGCTGTAGTTGGCATACAAGTATTGGCGGTTGTTGTGTTGTATTTCTGTATGAGGTGATTGAGTGTGAGGGTATAACACGCGCGTCACGCGTGCGCCAGCACGAAGGGCAAGTATGCGCGTGATGTATTTGTGCCAGGCTCAGGGGCTGGATCTATTTAATTTAAAAATATTTTTTAGTGAAAACCACACAATAACAGCGCAAAGCAGTATAGCACATCCTGAATAGAACCGCTCTTCAATCGTCCATTCTTTCCCAGCAATAAACGATAAAATATTTGCACCTAAAAATATGATATATACAATGGTAGGTGTTTCACCCGGGTTTTTGTAAGTATCAAGCACTTGTGGAATACCTGCAATGACCATTGCCAAACTACTCGCAATTATTCCTTCTTTTGCACCGGTGAAATACCAAACATTCAGGCAAATAATCACGAGAATTGCTGTTGTTGTTTCAACCCAAGTCCATGAAACTTGTTTTTTTAGCGCAAGTAAAATTGCAATGATAGCCGCGCCCAACGCATTAGATAATGAAAGCCAATAATTCCCTTCCTTAAGTATAGTTGTTATCGTTGCTATGGTATCAAGCATTGCCCATAACAAAAATGCTACAAAACTTTGCCTGACTTTTGATTTCATTATTCCGGCAATAAGAAGGAGATATGCAGCTATACCAATAATTCCTGCAAACGGTCTCAAAAAAGCCTGCATAAATATTCCTCCTTAAGCATATGATAAATTATTGGCTAAGCCTTATCATACATCTCACTTCTTCTTTGTCATTAGCATACCATTCCACACAATATCCTTCAGGGTCAAGATTGGGTTGTTTAAGCAGTTCATCAAAGGTTTTGCTGATGCTTGTTTTATCTTTCCTAAAATCCCTTACAACAGCCGAAACATAATCACCTCTTTTAATAGTTAGCGTATCACATTTATATTTTTCAGCCTCACCAGCGTATGTTTCTTCAGTGCCAGCCCGATATATGATCACTTTGTTTTCAGGTCTGGAAACGCCGAAATATTTTCTTTTTTCTGAAAAAGGCACCATTGCATGAAGTCTGTCATGGGCTTCTTGAATACCCTCTGGAAAAGATTCGGCTATTACATAAAAGATTTTAATGTCTTTTTCAAGCTTGTATGTTTCCATTTTTTCCAATTTTATTAAGCAAAAAACATGATAGAAATATTTATAACGGCTTTTTACAGTGTTAATTACGCAATATTTTCATTTTTGCTCTTCTTTTTGATGCAGATTTGCTCGTATCTTAATGATGTTAGTATCCGCAGAGCCTGGAATTTAAAAATGTGATTACCTTTCTAATACATTTCCAGCTTACGGGTTTTCAGGCGTTGTAGGTAAGTGTCACATTTTAAAAATCTCCACGTCATTTAGGGATGAATAAAACTGCCTTACTATTATTTTTATGGGTTGTTGCTTTTAGCACAAGCTCAGGACAATCGTTACCGGATTCTATCCAAAAAAAGGTTGACGCCCTGTTTAAAAAATGGTCTAACCCTGCTAAACCAGGCTGTACGGTCGGTATTATTCGTAACGATTCATTGATCTACGCCAAGGGCTTCGGATTAGCTAATGTGGAGTTGCAAATTCCTAATACGCCCGGGAGCATTTATTACATGTGTTCAGTATCCAAACAGTTTACCGGCTACGCTATTGCGTTACTGGTGCAGCAAGGTAAAATCGACCCTGCAGCCGATATTCACACCTATTTGCCCTGGATGGGTGACCTGGGCGCTAAGGTTACCGTTCAACAACTGTTAAACCATACCAGCGGTATCAGGGACGATATCAACTTATCGGAAATTATTGGCTTGCCCGTGTCAGGAATGCTGACCGACGACGTGGCATTAGAAATATTGAGAAAGCAACGGTCGTTAAATTTTGTACCCGGCGAAAAATACACCTATTCCAATTCCAACTACGTACTGCTGGCGACGATTGTGAAAGCTGTAACCGGGCAGCCCTTTAAAGATTTTGTTGACCAACAAATATTTAAGCCGCTGGGTATGCTGCATAGCCGTTTTGTTGACAACCCCGATGATGTGATAGTTAACAGGGCCTTGTCTTACTCGCCCAATAACAAAAGGGAATTTAGTAACAGTTTACAAAATGTATACACCATGGGCGATGGTGGCTTGTTTACCAATATACCCGATATGGCCAAATGGGCGGCCAATTATTACAGCCCAACCAATCAGCAGGTGATAAAACTAATGACCGAGCGCGGCATGCTGAATAACGGCCAGCGCATTAAATATGGGTATGGCATTAGTAATGAAGAATCGTTAGACCAGCGGCAATATTATCATAACGGCGGACTGGCCGGCTACCGCACTGTTATTGCGGTTTACCCAGATCAAAAAATGGCCTTCCTTATCTTTGGCAACTCCGGCGAGTCTGATGTAGTTGGCAGGCTCGATCAACTGGCCGCCTTATTCATCCCCAATAAAAAAGCACCGGCTACCTCCCGCCCTGCACGGCGCGACTCCAGTTTAGCATTGGTAACAAACAAAGCAGAGGCCGAACAATTGACCGGCAGCTATTATGCAGAAAATGGCTACCATGTGCGCCTGTCGCTCATCCGGAATAAGCTTTGGATAGATGAGCAATTAATGCTGGCTAAGGATTCTGCCAATCATTATTCTTTACTAAATAACCCCGCGGTGAAGTATGTGTTTACAGATGATACGCATGCCGCTTTGTATAGCCCGGTGTTGGATAAGCCCATGCTGCTGGAGAAACTGATACCGGTTGCCCCGAGCCCTAAATTGGTGAGTAAATATGCCGGTACCTATACCTCACCCGAACTTGACTATAGCTTTCAGTTAACACAGAAAAACGGCGAGCTTTATTTCTCGGCACTACACCGGGCCTCGTCAAAAGTTGAATTTTTCCGCAAAGGCCAGTTACTAACAGGCGATGAAACATTTAGTTATCTCCAGCCCATCACCGGGCCGAATGGTCGTTTCCTTGGTTTTGAACTGAGTAAGGGAAACTCTTTCCATATCAAGTTTTATAAGCAATAAGGTTTGTATGGCACACGCGGTACGCGTGCTAGTATGAGCAAATTTTTAAACAACTTTTACTATTTCACTAATTTTATGAACCTTTCACCAATAGCTGTAAAAACAAATGCTTCATCATTGTAAACATAGACGTTTACGTCGATATCGGTATCGGCTGGATCTTCATCATATTTGCTCGCTTCTACATGCACATCAGTTTCCCATTTCAGTAATCCTAACGAGATGAGATTAGAAATTTTGAAATAGAGGTCTTTTTCATCCAATCCGTTTCTTTCGGCATATTTCGAAAGATTAAATTCGAAGCTTGTTACAGGATAATCAGCAGGTTTTTGGGGATATGCATTAGGGTTATTGTCAGGAAATATTTGTTCCATCTCTTTATATTGCTTCAGTTTAATCTCGTATTCCTGAATTCGTTTTTGCTGAAGTTCTTCAAATAGTTCATCTAATAATAAAGCTTCTTCTGATGAGATTTTATTAAGAACCGAAATACAATTTTGATGAAAAAGTATATCTTCTTTTTCAGACAATACATGAGCAACAAGCTTCGACCACCTATCTTGTAAAGTTTCATCCTCCTCATAAGAACTCATTTCAATTAGTGGTGCTAAAACTTTTAATGAAACTTTTTTGGGATCAATATTATTTTCTCTTAAAATCTCTTGTGCTTTACTAAATATCTTTATTTGATTTTTAAATCTTCTTAATTTGACCTGATCAGCAATTATACCTCCGATTTCATCAAAGGACTGCCCGAACAACGTTTTTAATAATTGTTCACTTTTATCGATAATTTGTTTAGGGACATTTAAATTATCGAGTATCTTTTCAATATCAGCCATAATAAATTTAAATTAAATCCATGAATTTAATGTTGCACTTAGCCTTCTGAATCCCAAAAATTTTTAATAATATAGCATGTTACTGTTTTATCTAATTTACAGAACCTTACTTGTGGTTGCTCTTCGGTATGATACGCAATAGTCTGATTCTCAAAAAACTGTAACACACCAATTTCTACACTTTTGGCATAAAATTTATAGTTGCCATGAAATTCAGGAACAGGGGGATTACCATATAAAGGTTTACATTCGATATTTACCTTTAAGCCCTCGATTTCTGAGTAATCATTATACCCAAGCTTTTCATTCATTGATTTTAAACTGTCTCTTGCGGTTTCTAAAAGATACTTCTCAATTTCGGATTTTGCTCTCTTCAGAAAATCTAAATCTGACGTGGTTCTTTCGTTACATGCTAAATTTACTATTTCTGTGATTTTGCTTGCTTGTAGATAATCAAAGGTTCCAGAAATCTCTGTTTCTAAAAATGCTTTTAATGGAGTCATGGTTTAAGTTTTTTCAAATATAAAAAATTCCTTCATGCTGGCGCACGCGTTGCCGCGTGTGTCCTGAATTTACAGCAATTCGATATTAGCCAATCCTTTACAATCGGCATAATCGATGACGTTGGAATATTTCCAATTGCGTGAAGATAACCTTATTATTTATACAAAGCCCCATATACTTGCGTATGCTGCACATGTTCGCCAGCATATGGATTCGGCTTGGGGTTTAACGATTCCATAACAAAAAATATCCAAAAAATAACAAAACTGCTAAAGTCGAGTAAATGGATAATAGCGAATATAAATTTGTTCCTGTCTGAATAGAACCATACTTTTCTCGTACACGTCCACTAACCTTAGTTATATTGGCTTGAAGCCGCGCCCTTAATAACATACGATAATCAACATACAGGAGCAAAACACAATTAAGTGTAGGTATCACTAAACTCCAACTCGGAACATCTTTTCTGAAAGCGATTAATGCAAAGTACGCGGCGATTAACAAGTTGTTTAAACTGAACAATTTATCATGCATCCTATCAAAATACTTTTGGGTGTCAGCAATCCCGCTTTCTTCCATTCTTTCAAACCTCAGATCCATATCTCTGAGCTCTTGGTCGGTCATAATGCCAAGTTCCCTACATTCCTCATCAGTCATAAATTTAGTTTTTATTGCTTAATCATTAAACTTCTCAATATAAATCTACGCAATTTTCATTTTGAAATTGACGAATACAAAGCTAAGTATTAGCGCCCTTGGCAAAAGAAGCCGGAGGGATTCGAACCCTCGTCCAACTTGATATAGAGCCTCACCTCCTATCCAGCACAATACTTTCAATCTGGTTCAACTGCTCGGCAGTTAGCTGGTTCAGGTTTTCCTGGCTTAAAATGGTATTGTTTATTTGTATGTAGTTGTTCTGCTCGTTTATTACGGTGTTGGCGCGGCTTTTATTTACGGCGCCGGTTATTTCCAGGTAAAGCCTGGCGGCTTTGGTATCGCCTTTAAGGGCGCTCTTAAAAACGCTGGTCAGCACGCTGGGGGCCATAAAGCTAAATTGCTCCATGCCTGCGGCGAATTGTGGCTGGCGGTGGTATTCCTTTAAATGTTTATTAATGGTTTGGCGGCTCAGGCCGGTTTTCTCGGCTATTTCCTTTCTGCCGGGCATGGTACCATACTGCAGCATCAGCGCCGAGATAGCATCGGTGATAGCCGCGTGGTTATAGTACCAGATATCGCTTTTGGTAAAGGGGGTAATAACAGCGTCTATTTTAGCAAAAAAGTCGTCCCGTTCGGTATCCTTTAGCTTTGCCAGCATAGCGGTGCAGGTTTCAGCCAGGCGTTTGCGCTCCAGGCTATTAAAGGGTTCAAGATCGTCCCGGCTGATGGTTGGTTGTTTTAAAAGGTTTTCAATTTTTTGGTCGGCGGCTATTAAGCCCACCCCGCCAGTTTTTTGGGGTTTGGTGGTAGTTTCCATACGAATTGATTTAGGTTAACGCACAAATATACTAATATTTTTAGCAAAATGCAATAGCAAATTATGGTTTACACGATTTTTACTTAAATATCTTATATTCAATATTTTAATTCAAAATAAACCCTGATTTTGTAAACCATGTAAACCATGATTTGGCTGCCTGCCGGGCTGGTCGCCGCCTGTTGAGGGGGAAACAGCCATTTAAATGACCTTCAAAAACCGGTACAAATTTTGTATATTTGTAAACTTAACTCTGAACTTAAAACTCAAGGCTCAGAACTCAACAATGGGGTCGACCGGAATTGACAGGATGGAGATAAGTAAGTAAGCATACTGCGCGTTGGGTGAATTAGCGCATAAATCTGAACGCTCAAAACTA